>JAFGDA010000114.1 GCA_016932375.1 Actinomycetota bacterium
AAAAAGTCGTAAACCATCTCTGCAGTAGCCGATTTATTACTATCAACCATGTTGATGTGACCAAAAAGGTTGTTGCTTCTGTGATGGTCTATATTTACAACTACCGATGCATTTTTTCTTACATAATCAAAGTCCAGGTTCATTCTTTCCTCGTCTGCACAATCAAGGCAAAAACAGGCGAATTTATTCCCATTAAATGCGATATCACCAATATTCCTTTTTATATCATTAAAAAATGGAAGAAACTTATACTGATACGGCAAATCGCTGTTACAGATCATGAAAGATTTCCTGTTTATTTTTTTTAAGAATACATGAAGCGCGCTAATTGAACCGAGCGCATCTCCATCAGGAAACACATGTGTTATTACCAGGAAATTTTTATTATCTTCTAATATGCGGGCAATTTCACCGTAAATTTTTTTCTGGCCGGCTGCTTTAACTGTTGACTTTTTTTCTTTCAATTTCCTTTAGGATGCTTTCTATCTTCATTCCCCTGTCAATGGAGCTGTCGTAAACAAATTTAATTTCAGGAATACTCCTGAGCCTGAATTTTCCCACCAGGTTTTTTTTTATAAATCCGCCGCATGAGTTCAGCGCATTCATGCTTTTTTCCCTGTTTTCTGCTGTTCCCATTATGCTTATATAGATAGTGAACCATTTATAATCAGAGGATAATTCTACATCGGTTACAGTAAGAAAACCTATCCTTGGATCCTTTACTTTGTTATTTATTATAAAACTGATTTCCCTTTTGAGATCAGCAGCTATTTTCCTGACCCTGTCCAATTTGATTTTTCCATATCAATATTATTTTCTAATTTCAAAAAACTCCAGCATATCGCCCTGCCTGACATCCTGATAGTTTTCAAGCCTGACACCGCACTCATAACCTGCAGCAACATTTTTTACATCTTCCTTGAATCTGTGAAGGCTGTCTACCTTCCCCTCATGAACTATTTCGCCATCCCTGATTAACCTTGCCATGTTGCCTCTCTCAACCAAACCATTCAGTATATATGACCCTGCAACCAAACCTATCTTGCTTACCTTGAAAATTTCCCTTACTTCCGCCTTACCTTTTTCTATGATCTGGACTTCAGGTTCCAGGAGCCCTTCAAATGCAAGTTTTATATCATCTATAAGCTTATAAATAATATCATAAGTCCTTATCTCAACCTTCTCCTTCTTTGAAAGTATCTCAGCATTCAATATTGGCTCAACTCCAAATCCTATGACAATGGCATTAGCTGCTGCTGCCAGCAGGATGTCACTTTCTGTAATGGCTCCAATTGCTTTGTGTATTATATTTATTTTAATCTTATCATGTTCAATTTTTTTAAGTGATTTTTCAACTGCATCAATTGAACCTTCAGATTCAGCTTTCAAAATTATTTTCAGTTTTTTTATTTCTTCTTCATGGGAAATGTCCACCAGGTTTTCAAGGGTGATCACTTTCCTGGATTCGGAAACCTGCATCATTTTCTTCGTATATTCCTTTTTGCTTAGCAATTCTTTTGCTGTCTTTTCATCCTTTACGATAAAAAGCTTGTCCCCTGCCTTCGGGACAGATGTAAAACCCGTGACTTCTATTGGCTGTGATAAAACACCTTCCTTGAGATTAATACTCCTGTAATCTTTAATTGTCCTTATCCTTCCATAAGAATCCCCTGTCACAAAAGAATCGCCTATTTTTATGCTGCCCCTTTTAACAATTACCGTGCCTATTGGACCCAGCCCTTTATCAAGTCTTGATTCTATAATAATCCCGATTCCTCCAGCACCCGGGTTTCCTTTTATTTCATTCATATCTGCTACTAAAAGAATCATTTCAAGAAGTTCGTCAAGGTTTACATTATTTTTGGCAGATATTTCCACCACGACCGTATCTCCTCCCCACTCCTCGGGAACAAGCCCATGTTCAGTAAGGCTCTTTTTTACTTTTTCAACATCTGCGTTTGGAAGGTCTATCTTGTTAATTGCCACTATTATTGGCACACCTGCATCTTTTGCATGGTCTATGGCTTCTATCGATTGCGGCATTATTCCGTCATCTGCAGCAATTACAATTATCGCAATATCGGTTACCTGTGCACCCCTTGCCCTTATGGATGTAAATGCTTCATGGCCGGGGGTGTCTATAAAAGTTATATTTCTTCCATTATATTCTATTTGATAGGCACCTATGCGTTGTGTTATCCCCCCGGCTTCATCAACTGCAACTTTTGTTTTTCTTATGGAATCAAGAAGGGTGGTTTTACCATGATCTACATGGCCCATTATTGTTACAATAGGAGGCCGTAGCATAAGGTCTTCTTCTTTGTCCTGGTATACTTCCTCAAACTTTTCTTCAAATCCTATAATCCTGTACTTGAATTTGTATTCATTTGAAAGATACTCCAAAAGCTCTTTGCTGATGGCCTGGTTTATGGTATATGCTTCCCCAATACTGAAAAGAAAAGCAATGATTTCACTTGAAGATACATTAATTTTTTCCGAAATCTGCTTGATTGTTATTCCTTCTGGAATTTCCAGTACTTTTTTAATTTCCGGTCTCTTTTTCTTTTCCTTTGAAGAAGTCTTCTCTTTGGATTTTAATATGTCTTTAGACTTTAATCCACCTGCCCCTGTTTTTCTCTGGATGTATTTGGCTTTAAGGCGTCCCGTCTTCTCTTCCTTGTCAAGTTCCTTTGATAATACGCTCTGTATCGAGATTTTTTTCTCTTCCTCCCAGCCCATTCTTTTTGGGTGCCCTTTTCTGCCTTTAAGGGAACCGTCTTCTCTTTCAAAAATAATCTCCGATACTTCTTCCTCTAATTCCTCCCTTTCCCTTGCTTCTATTTTCCGCTTTTTTTCCTTTACCACCACTCTTGCTGATTCTTTATCTTTTTCCTTTTTTTCAAGTTCCCTTGCCTTCTTTTCTTTTAATTCTGCTTCAGTAGTAATATCTTCTTCAGCCACTTTCAATATTTCCCTGGCCGGGGCAGTTTTATCATCCATGGTTTTTTTAGCTGATGGTGCTGCACTTTCAACTACAGTTTTTTTGATAGTTCCCGCTTTCCCTTCTTTTTTCTGTCCTGCATCAGTAATCCCGGGTTCCTTTTTACTTTCCTTGAATTCTTTTATGCCTGTTGCTGCCTTGTTCTTTAAAGCTTCAGCTTCTTTCTTACTGGCTTCGGCTTCCCTTTTCCTGGCTTCCGCCTCTTTCTTTTTGGCCTCTGCTTCCTTTTTCCTGGCTTCCCTTGCTTTTTTTATTTCAGCTTCCTTCCTGGCTTCGGCCTCTTTTTTCGCTTTCTCTTCAGCTTCGGCTTTGGCTCTCTCTATTTCCGCAGCTTCATCCTTCTTTTTTTGCTCGAGACCTGCAAGGATCCTCTTTACATCCCTTGTATCCAGTATTGAAAGCGGGCTTTTTACCTGGATTCCAAGTTTCCTGCAGACAAATTTTAATTCCTTTATATCTAGTTTTTGTTCCTCTAATAGTTCAAAGACTTTTATATTTACCACTTCCCTTGTAAAAGCTGGAATTATAGATCAGTTTTTAACCTCTTCGTTTTCTTCCCCCTGATCCATCATCCTCTTTTTCCGCGCTTCATCCAGCTCTTCTTCAAACTGTTTTTCGTTCTTAATATCTATTTTCCAGCCTGTCAGTTTTGCTGCAAGCCTTGCATTCTGCCCTTCCCTGCCAATAGCAAGTGATAACTGGTCATTTGATACGACTATCAATGCAAATTTGTTTCCTTCATCGGTCAGGACTTTTACAACCCTTGCAGGGCTTAATGCGTTTTTAATAAATGTAACAATATCTTCACTGTAATCCACTATATCTATTTTTTCACCACCCAGTTCATCAACCACCATTCTTACTCTCGAACCTTTTGGACCGACGCAGGCACCGACCGGGTCTACGTTCTTTTCGTTTGAAGTTACTGCTATCTTGGTCCTGTATCCAGCCTCCCTTGCTATATTCTTGATTTCAACAACATTCTCACTTATTTCGGGAACCTCAAGCTCAAACAGCCTTCTTATCAAACCTGTATGGGACCTGGATACAATTACCTGTGGCCCCTTGGTGGTTTTCCTCACCTCTGAAATATAACACTTTATCCTCTCGCCATGTTTATACCTTTCCCTTGGGACCTGCTCATATGGAGGAAGCAGCGCCTCTACCTTGCCAAGATCCACAAGGGTGAACCTTGCATCGCTCTGCTGGATTATCCCGGTTACAAGTTCCCCGACGCGGTCCTTATAATCTTCATACATTATTTCGCGCTCCGCTTCCTTCATTCTCTGCCTTATCACCTGCTTTGCTGTCTGCGCTGCAATTCTCCCAAAATTATCGGGTGTAACTTCAATTTCTTTCCTCTCTGCATCTTCTTCTGTGCTTTCTTCATCCCCATCTTCTTCAAGAATCCTGAATACTTTAATTTCGCCAGTCTTTGTGTTTATGTCAATCCTGCAATCATAATCAACCTGGTAATTTTTCTTGTAGGCTGAAGCGAGGGCGACCTTTAAAGCGTCCAGTATGGTATCCATTTTTATACCTTTTTCTTTTTCAAGTTCAACAAGAGCTGCAATTAATTGTTTATTCAAGCCCATCACCTACAATTTAATAAATTTTAAATTAAAAAATAGTGGGAAGGCCCACTATTTTCAAAACTGCAATCTTAAAATTTCGTTATGAGTATAACATAAAACATAAAAAATTCAATTGTGCTGGGTATTTATGTTATCTGATATTCCTGGATGTTTCAAAAAAGACATCAAACTTTTAATAATTCTTAAGCATTTCCTTAAGGCCCGTGTACCTGTTCTCTGTCATATTCCTGTTTACGGCAATCCCTATCGCTTTTTTGCTACCAACCAGGACAGCCAGCTCGCGTGCCCTTGTAAGAGCGGTGTAAAGCAGGTTCCTCTGTAGAAGCAGGTAATGGGATGTTAACAGGGGGACTATTACGCACCTGAATTCTGAACCCTGTGCCTTATGGATGGATATTGCATAGGAGAGGTTTAACTCATCAAGCTCATAATAACCATAACTTACAATTCTTCCGTCAAAATCTACATATATTTCCTTAAGCTCGGGTTCTATGTCTTTTATGAAACCTATATCACCATTAAAGATATCTTTTTCATAGTTGTTTCTTAACTGGATTACCCTGTCATTAACCTTTAAATTTATTGAACCCCTTGGAATGCCCTTATTTGCGGGGTTAATCATATCCTGTATTTTTTCATTAAGGCTATCCACCCCGCATATCCCTTTATTGGTGGGAACAAGGACCTGTATATCCTTCAGGGGATCAAATCCAAACTTTTTTGGTATCTTTTCGTTTACCAGGTAGAGTATTATATTTACCGCACTACCAGGGTCATTTTTTTCAATAAAAAAGAAATCATGTTCATCATTTTTCCCAATGGCTGGATAAATCCCATCCCTTACTTTATGGGCATTCCTGATTATCATGCTCTGGCCTTCCTGGCGGTATATATTTTTTAATTCTACTACCGGGATAATCCCTGAATTGATTATATCCTTCAGGACATTTCCAGGCCCTACGGAAGGAAGCTGGTCAATATCTCCTACAAGTACAAGCTTTGTATCACACTTTAATGCTTTCAGCAGGTTCTTTATTAATCTTATATCAAGCATGGATGCTTCATCTATTATTATTACACTGGCATCCAGCATGTTTTCTTCGTTTTTCATGAATTTATTAAGTTTGGGGTTATAGGAAAGAAGCCTGTGAATCGTCTTTGCCTCCCTGCCCGTGATCTCGGTTATTCTTTTGGATGCCCTGCCCGTTGGTGCACCAAGCAATACTTTTTTATTTTCCCTCTCGAATAAATTGATAATAAAATTGAGTATGGTGCTCTTTCCTGTTCCGGGACTTCCGGTTATTACCAGGATCTTTTCGGTCAAAGCTTTAACTACAGCTTCAATCTGCAGATCATCAAGCATCATGCTGCCGGTTTCTGACATCTTCTTTATAATGTCTTTGTATGCCTCTTTTTTATTCCTGAGTGCATTTATGTCATCTCCACTTTCCAGCATATCAAGTATTTTTCCACAGCAGTATTTCTCGGCTGCATAAAGGCTTTTATGATATACTTTTTTAAAATCATCCTCTACTATTATTATTTTTTCTTCTTTTTCCAGTTCGCCAAGAGCTGAATTTATCAGTGAAAGATCCGACTCAAGAAACCCTGAAGATACTTCAAGAAGTTTTTCATAAGGCAGATAGCAATGCCCTTCTTCCTCGGCTTTTTTAAGAAGGTATATTATTCCAGACTGTATCCTGAAAAGGGAATCCTTACTGATACCTGCATTAATAGCGATCCTGTCAGCCATCTTAAATCCTATGCCAAAAACATCCTCGGCCAGCCTGTAAGGATTAAGCTTGATAACATTGATGGCATTGTCACCATAATTATTATAGATTTTTACTGCATATGCAGGTGATATGCCACATGATTGCAGGAACATCATGACTTCCCTGATTTTTTTGTATTTGTTCCATGAGTCTATGACAAGAGCAATCCTCTTTTTCCCAATACCTTCTATACGGCTCAGTTTTCCAGGTTCTTCATCCATCACCCTGAGAGTATCCAGCCCGAAACATGATACGATTTTTGCAGCCGTTACGGGTCCTATCCCTTTGATCAGTCCCGAACTTAGATAGTTTTCAATACCGGAAAGTGACGAAGGTGCATAGGTTTTAACTCTTTCTATTTCAAATTGCCTGCCGTAATTTTTATTGAATACCCATCTGCCGGTTACTTCCAGCCTTTCTCCGCACTGGAGCTCAAAAACATTGCCTACTATTGTAACCTGGTCATTATTTTTTAGCCTCAGTCTTCCTACAATATAACCGGAATCAGGATTTTTAAATAAAATCTTTTCCAAGGTACCGGATATGCTGTTTGATTTTTCATCCATCGGAAGATTTCAGATATTATTTCTGGATTTAAATTCTTTTATAAAACCGTTAATTGAATCAACCGGTAATTCTGTTTTTGCCCTGTCCATCCTGGTCTCCACATCAATGACTTTTTTATCTATATATTTTTTACCGATGATAAACCTGACCGGTATTCCTATAAGGTCGGAATCCTTGAACTTTATTCCTGCACTCAGGTCGCGGTCGTCATAAAGTACTTCCACCCCCATTTTAAGGAGTTTAGAATATATATCTTCTGCTGCTTCGGAAAGATTGGGGTCTTTTGCAGTTGTTGTAATTATGTTTATATGATATGGCGCCACGGATACAGGCCAGGCTATTCCCTTATCATCATGATTCTGTTCTACAATCGCAGAGAGCATTCTTGTTACCCCTATTCCGTAGCAACCCATTACAAAGGGCCTGAGCTTGCCATCCTTATCCAGGAACCTGGCCCCAAACTTTTCGCTGTATTTGGTCCCAAGTTTAAAGATATGGCCTATTTCTATTCCCTTTTCAAACTTCAGCTTCGCCCCGCATTCAATGCAGTTATCTCCATCACAAGCATAGGAAAAATTACCCCATTGCCTTACCTTAAAATCCCTCCCGGTATTCACATTTATAAGATGCATATCCTCCCGGTTGGCTCCCGTCACAAAATTCTTCATATCACTTACTGAATGGTCTGCATATATCTCAATATCCTTTTCCAAGCCCACAGGACCGAGGAAACCAGCCTTAAGGTTTCTACCCGGTTCTTCATCCCTGGATAGTTCAAGGTTTTTGCCTAAGGATTTTCCTGCTTTGGTAATATTTAATTCCCTGTCACCACTCATGATAAAGGCATATATTTTTTTCCTGTTATCCATTACTAAAATTGTCTTTAAGGTTTGCCCTTTCCCTGTATTTAAAAACTTTGACAGGCTATCGATGTCCCTTATGCCCGGGGTTGATACTTCTTTTATTTCTTTAAGTTCAGTATTTTCCTTATTTTTTTTCGCACAGGCAAAATCAGCCATTTCCATATTTGCCGAATAACCGCATTCCGGGCAATACACCAGCCTTTCTTCTCCATCACCTGCAAGTACTATAAATTCATGGGAAACATTTCCCCCAATAAGGCCGGTTTCCGCATTAACCACCTTATAGGAAAGACCGATTCTTTCCATTATTTTTATATATGCTGAATACATTTTATTATATACAAGATCAAGGTCCTGCACATTCGAACAGAAGCTGTAGGCATCTTTCATTATAAATTCCCTTGCCCTCAGCAGCCCGTAGCGGGGCCTTATTTCATCCCTGAATTTTACCTGTATCTGGTATAAATTTAATGGAAGTTCCTTATATGACTTTATATCCAGGTGTGCCATATATGTGATAAGCTCCTCGTGGGTTGGGCCAAGGCAGAAATCACGGTCATTCCTATCCCTTAACCTGAACATATCAGGTCCGTATTCATCCCATCTTCCGGACTTCTTCCATAATTCAGAAGGCTGGATCACCGGCAGGATTACCTCAATACCCCCGGCATTGTTCATTTCCTCCCTTATTATGCGTTCAATTTTTTTTAGCACCCTTAACCCGAGAGGTAAAAATGAATATATACCTGAAGCAATCTTTCTAATCAGGCCTGCTCTAAGAGTAAGCGCATGACTTGGTATTTCTGCTTCACCAGGGTCTTCTTTAAGAGTAGGTATAAACATCATGGAATACTTCAAATTTTCTCCTTATGTCATATAATCTTTTTTAATTCTTTTTCAAACTCCTTCAGTACTTCTTCTCTTGCAACCCTTTTTATAACCTTTCCCTTAAGGAACATTGCTGCCTTTTCCTTTCCAAATGCTATCCCAAGATCTGCATCTTTTGCTTCTCCGGGCCCGTTTACTATGCAGCCCATCACTGCAAGTTTCAGGTCCTTCCTTATTCCATCTGTCATCTGGCAGACCCTGTCTATAACATCATGGAATCCTTCAGCGGTTCTTCCGCATGTAGGGCATGAAACCAAATCAATTCCACCTTTCCTGAGATTAAGGCTCTTTAAAATCATATATCCTGCCTTAACTTCCTGTACCGATGAATCCGTCAGGGAAACCCTGATGGTGTCACCAATGCCGCTGTAAAGAATTATCCCTATTCCAACCGAAGATTTTACCGCTCCCTGGAATAGCGGGCCTGCCTCGGTAACACCTACATGAAGAGGATAATCCAGCTTTCCTGAAACAGCCTGGTACGCCTTGATGGTATCTGTGACAGAAGATGCCTTAACAGATATCTTAAAATTGTAAAACTTAAGGCTTTCAAAAAACCTGGCATTTTCAAGGGCGCTTTCAACCATTGAGTCGATAATGTTCCCCCTGTTTTTAACCAGTACCTTTTTGTCAAGGGAACCGGAATTAATCCCTATCCTTACTGCAGCATTTTTCTTTTTTGCCAACTCTATTACAATTCCTGTTTTATCTTTTCCTCCTATGTTCCCGGGATTTATCCTTATGCCGTCTACGCCTGCTTCCAGGCACCTGATTGCAAGCATGTGGTCAAACTGTATATCTGCCACGAGGGGTACTGAAAAAAGTCCTTCTTTTATAAGTGATTTTATTTTTAAAACAGAATCCATATCGGTTACAGCAATCCTTATTATTTCACAACCGCAATCAATAAGGCCGTTGACTTCCCTACGCAGTGCAACAGGGTTATTTATACCCGTCTTGATCATGGATTGAACCGTGATGGGATTTTCCCCTCCTATTTTTATTTTACCCAGTCTTATTTCCCTTGTCTTTTTTCTTTTTATATCCATTTACAACTCATTTATGCACTAAATAATTTTCTTTTTCTTCCATAAATTCTTAAAAAAATATGGATTGGTTATAAAATAATGTTACTCACATGTTATTTATATTAAAAGGACTTATGATATCAAAAACCAGCCCGATTATAAGGATGGATATCATTATAAATATACCCACCGAATTTACAACCTCAAGAACTTTCCTGGGTACCGGTTTTCTCCTTATGGTTTCAATAACAAGAAGAACAATATTCCCTCCATCAAGAGGTAGCAGGGGTATCAGGTTGCCAAAACCTATTAAAATTGATACGAGGGCAACAAAAATTATAAAATCCTGGAGGCCCATTGAAACTGATTGCTGGAACATGCTTATCACACCAATGGGAGATACCGGCCTTGCCTGGCTGAAGGGGATCTTCCCGGTAAACAGCATGCCGAAAAGTTTTATATATGTTACTATTATTTCCCATGTCATCCTGAAACTTTCTTTTATTAACTCATAGAAATCCAAAAACTTTTTTTCATAAGCGGGGCTTATTCCAAGATACCCCTCTCCGTCTACCTCATCAAGAATAGCTACAATATCCATCTCTTTTCCGTCCCTGATTATGGTATAGGTCACCCTGCGGCCCGGATTCTCTTTGGTCATCCCGGCAAATTCATCCCATGTTTCTATTTCCTTTTCATTCAAAGCTATGACCCTATCTCCGGGCTTAAATCCATACAGTGCAGCCGGTGCATCTTCCTGTACATAATCAATTACATTTGTCGGTGAATAAATTCCCATACCCAGGAAGATGCCGATAAGGATTACGGAAATTATTACATTGAAGCCAGGCCCCCCGGCAATTGCCAAAAATTTCTTAATAAATGATTTCCTGTGATAGGACTTCTCCTCAAGTCCTTCCGGGACTGCCTCGTTGCGGTCCATGCCAAGTATTTTTACATACCCGCCTACGGGAATTGCTTTTAACCCGTATGTTGTTCCTGACCTGGATTGCCACTTAAAAACTGTCGGGCCGAAACCCATAAAAAATTCAAGGACATGCATACCGCTCAGTTTTGCAAAAACGTAATGGCCGAACTCATGGATAATTATTATAAATGAAAGGCCAAGTACCGCAATTACATATTGTAGGATAACCATATTATAACTTTCCAAATCTGCGGTTTCTTTTCTGATAGTCAAAAACCGCTTTTAAAAGGTCATTTCTACCGAAATCCGGCCACAGGGTCCCGGTAAAATATAATTCCGTATATGCTATCTGCCATAGAAGAAAATTGCTAACCCTGCGCTCACCGCTCGTCCTTATAAGAAGGTCAGGGTCAGGAAAATCACCGGTAAGAAGGTAATTTGAGAATTTTTTTTCATCCAGGTCGTCCGGGTTGATATTGCCGTCCTTTAAATCTCCGGCAAGTTTTTTTGCCGATTTCAATATTTCCTGCCTGGACCCATAATTTAAGGCAATATTGAAAAAAATCCTTTCGTTTTTTTCAGTAATCTTTTCTGCATTATTAAAGGCCTTTAGTGTCGGACCCGGTATTGTATCCCTGTCGCCGATTATCCTGAGCCTTACACCATTCTTGTTCATCTCCCCAAGATACCTGGATAGCGATTCTACAAAGAGATCCATCAGGAAGTTTACCTCCCCGGTTGGACGTTTCCAGTTCTCACTTGAAAAAGAATAAACAGTAAGATACCTGACCTTTAGCTCCAGGCACGTCCTTAACACTACCCTTAACGCTTTAACACCCTCCCTGTGGCCTGCAGAACGGGGCAGACCCCGTTTTTGGGCCCATCTTCCGTTTCCATCCATAATTATAGCTATATGAAGGGGTATATTTCCTGCTTTTAATTTCCTGGTGGGTGGTATCCTTATAGAAGAAAAAATAGAAGAAAATAAATTCAAAACTTTTTACCTACACTTCCATGATTTCCTTTTCTTTCTGTTCAAGGATAACATTTATCCTTTCAATAAAATCATCGGTAAGTTCCTGGACTTCCTTCTGAAATTCTGCAAGATCATCTTTTGTTATTTCACCGTCGTTCTCCATTTTTTTGAATTCATCGTTTGATTCCCTTCTGATATTCCTTATGGAAACCCTTCCATCCTCTGCAATCTTTTTTACCAGTCTTACAAGTTCTTTTCTTCTTTCTTCATTAAGGGGCGGTATGCTAAGCCTTATGACCTTCCCGTCATTTGTAGGATTTATTCCAAGATCTGATTTTCTTATCTGCGTCTCTATCTCTTTTAAAAATTTAGGCTCATATGGCGATATAACCATGATCCTTGCTTCAGGTACGCTTATGTTTGCAGCATGTTTTATAAGGGTCCTGGTTCCATAATAATCTATGTACAGGTTATCCAGCAAAGATACGGAAGCCCTTCCGGTCCTTATTGTGTTAAATTCATGCTGGGTATTTTCAATGGATTGCTGCATTCTTTTTCTTGATTCCATTAAAATTTTATCTTTCATTTTCACTCCTTTGATACAAGAGTACCAATCTTTTTACCCATGATGGCACCTTTTATATTACCGGGTGTCGTGATGTCAAAAACTATTATAGGCAGATTGTTATCCATACAAAGAGAGGTTGCTGTTGAATCAAGGACCTTAAGCCCCTTGTTAAGTACATCTATAAAAGTAAGCCTGTCAAATTTTCGTGCATTCTTATATTTTACAGGATCCCTGTCATATACCCCGTCTACTTTTGTGGCCTTGAATATTATTTCAGCGTTTATTTCAAGGGCCCGCAGTGCGGCAGCAGTATCAGTTGTAAAATAAGGGTTGCCAGTACCTCCAGCAAATATGACCACTCTTTTTTTCTCAAGATGCCTTACCGCCCTTCTCCTTATAAAAGGTTCCGCCACCTCCTTCATGGATATTGCTGTCTGGACTCTTGTAAATATTCCCATACTCTCAAGGGCATTTTGAAGGCCGAGTGCATTCATTATGGTAGCAAGCATCCCTATATAATCTGCCGTGGTCCTGTCAATTCCATTGGCGCTTGCAGAAGCACCCCTCCAGAAATTTCCGCCTCCCACAACAACTGCAACTTCAACACCCATCTCAGCTACTTCCTTTATCTGGCTTGCAATATTGCAGCTCATCTTCGGATCAATGCCATAACTGGCATCTCCCAGCAATGCTTCACCGCTGATCTTAAGGAGGACTCTTTTATATTTCAGTCTGCCCATAAAAAAGATAAAATGTTTTATTAAGACTGACCGGATTCCTCTCCCAGTACAAATCTGCAGAACCTCTTTATTACTATATTTTCACCCAGCTTTGAAATATTTTGCTTTACGAGGTCACCGATCTTTACATCATTATCTTTTACAAATAATTGCTCGAGCAGGACATTTTCTTCATAATATTTCTTCATCCTGCCTTCTGCAACTTTGTCTGCTATATTCTCAGGCTTGCCTTCATTTAAAGCCTGCTTTTTATATATTTGTTTCTCTTTGTCTACCAGCTCTCCCGGCACATCACTGCATGATATATATAGCGGTGCTGCCGCAGCTATGTGAAGTGCGATATCATGAACAAACTGCTTGAACATTCCGTTTCTTGCCACAAAATCCGTCTCGCAGTTCACTTCAAGGAGCACTCCTATTTTCGAACCTAAATGGATATAGCTTTCAATTACCCCTTCCCTGGTAGCTCTTGTCGCTTTCTTGTCGGCACGGGCAAGTCCCTTTTCTTTTAAAATCTGTTCCGCTTTTACAATATCGCCGGCAGCTTCCATGAGGGCATTTTTACAATCCATCATTCCAGCATTGCTTTTTTTCCTTAGTTCCTGTACCAGATTTGCCTTTATTTCCATAATTGATTTTCTCCTGTTTTAATACCTTTTAATTAGAGCCCCGTAAAATGCTTAAATCCTTCAGGTTAAATTATCCATACATATTATATATTATACATATGCATCATCTTCAGGCTGTTCTTCAAGCATATCTTCAGGTATTTCTTTTTCCAGCTCTTTTGCTTCCTTTTCCTCAGGGCTTTTTTCCAATCTATCCTTTTCCTGCAATCCAGCCTTAATCCCATCTTTTATTACACCGGTTATAAGAGCGCAGGAACGTATTGCATCATCATTTCCAGGTATAACATAGTCTATAAGATCAGGATCACAATTTGTATCAGTTATCGCTATTATGGGTATGCCGAGCTTCCTTGCTTCATTTACAGCAATTATTTCCTTGTTGGGATCGATTATATAAATTGTATCCGGGATTTTCTTCATATTTCTTATTCCACCAATGTTATAAAGTAGCTTCCCATATTCATTTTTTATACCAAGCACTTCTTTTTTTGGAAGCTTTTCAAATATACCTGACTCTTCCATGCGCTCTATTTCTTCAAGCCTTTTTGCCCTTTTACTTATCGTTTCGAAATTTGTAAGTGTGCCCCCGAGCCATCTGTTCCTGACATAAGGCATCCCGCATTCAGTGGCATTATTCTCTATTATATCCTGTATCTGCTTTTTTGTTCCTACAAACATTACAGAACCGCCTTCAGCGGCAAGCTGTTTGACATATTCATGTGCTTCTATAAGAAGCCTTAAGGTTTCCTGAAGGTCAATTATATATATACCGTTTTTTGCAGTATATATAAATTCCTTCATTTTTGGATTCCATTTGCGGGTTTGATGTCCGAAATGCACTCCTACTTCGAGGAGCTGCTTCATGTTTACAATACTCAACTGTATACCTCCTGTTATGGTTTTTCCTCCACCACTTTAACTTAAGGTAGAACACCATATTGCCGCAAGTGGTGTGTGTTTTTTCAAGCTACAAGTCTAACATAATATAAATTATTCATCAAATAATCAACAGGTAATTAAACCCCGGGAATTAACCTGCCCTTGGGTGGAACTTCCCGTAATCTTCTTTAAGCTTTTTTATATTTAAATGTGAATATATCTGTGTTGTCGATATGTTTTCATGACCAAGAAGCTCCTGTATCTCCCTTATACCGGCGCCTTCTGAAAGTAAATGGCTGGCAAAACTATGTCTTATGCTGTGGGGAGATGCCTTCCTGTTTATTCCTGCCCTTGCGCAGTATTTCTTCAGTATTACCCTTATGCTCCTGTCAGAAAGGCCTTTTCCGTACTTATTTAAAAAAAGATGGCTGTCCCTGATGTAGCTGCCTTCTCCCTTCATATGGTTGAGCCTGTTCCGTACTTTCAGGTATTTATCCAGCCAGTATAGTGCCGTGTTGTTTATGAATACGATCCTCTGCTTCCTGCCCTTACCGGTCACCTTTATCTCACCTGCTTTTAAATTAATATCTTCAATTTCCATATTTTTTACTTCGCTGACTCTTGCTCCTGTGGAATAAAGTATTTCGAGGATAGCCCTGTCCCTTATCCCGTAATCATCTTCAGTATCCGGGGTTTCCAGTAATCTTGAAATTTCATCCTTCGTAAGAAACACGTATAACCTGATTCTATTTTTTGGCACTATTATTGACTGGGCGATATCAGGTTCCATATCACCCCTGTCTTCATTAAACCTGAAAAAATTTATAATTGAGGAATATTTTCTTATAATAGTCCGGCTGGAGTACTTCTTCTGGTCTATTGACTTCATATAACCCCGGAAAACAGTCAAATTTATATCAGTTGTTTTTTTATTTTTAGTATTCCTGAGGTATTTTAAGAAATCTTCAATATCCCTTTGGTATGCCCTGATCGAGTTGGGTGAAAGATTTTTTTCATATTTCAGGTATTTTAAATAAAGCTCTATGCTTCCATCTAACAGCATATCTAAATATAATCACTCTCGATATCTTTCATTTTTTTCTTTATCTCTTCCCGTATGTTTATGGACATCGCGAGTTCTTTAAAGTCACTTTCTTCCATATTACCAGGATCGAAATCATTATTTTTTGCACCTTTAAAGAAATTTTTAATATTTTCAATCATATCGATTATCATGTACCTGATTTTATCAGAACGGTAATCTATTTTGAGGTTATCCTTGGAAAGGTCTTCAAGAATAAAATCAAGCCTGTAAAATGTCCTTTCCATCAGTGCATTTGTCCTTCGTGGACTAAGGGTTTTGCCGTTTTTAAGGGCATCGGACGGACTTTTTAAATCCTTATTAAAAATATTATCATACTCAAAAAGTGCAGAACCCAGTGGACTCTTTGGTTTTGTTATTTTTTTCCTTTTAAACAGGGGCATAATACATCTTGCTCCATTCAGTTGCCGGTTTAAAGAAATTTTGATATTTTTTTACTATTTTAATAGATATTTGTTTCTAATACAAAGCATATTCAATTTTTACTGACAGCTTAAGCCCTGTTCCGTAAAAAGACTAAAATTATTCCATATTATCCATCAGGCAATAACAATCCGTTCCACAAACCCTAACCCTGTCCTTAAGCTCAAGTGCAGAAAGCGCCTGCATGACTTTAACCGGGTGCAAACCTGTTTCCCGTACAAGTCTTTCAAGGCTTACGGGCCTGTACCCAAGGCTATCCATAACTTTTTTTTCCGTGCTGTTTAACTCAGGTCCATCCCCTTCCGGTTTTTCTTCATGGGGAGCGCCCTTCATATTATCTTGTTTTGCCGTAGCGGAGGATTCCCCAATATCCCCCAATTCTTTAGGGGCTTTGCCGGCTTCACCTGTACCGGACAAGCTACTTTTCTTAAAAATATATGAAAATTCTTCAATTATATCATCTGTTTTATCAACAAGCTTTGCTCCCCTTTTTATCAGGCTATGACAGCCCATGCTGTGTTGACTGAAAATATTTCCCGGTACCGCAAATACATCGCGGTCCTGTTTCAGCGCAAGTTCACATGTTATGGAAGCACCACTCCTATTACCCGCTTCCACCATCACTACACCCATACATAATCCACTTATGACCCTGTTTCTCTGGGGAAAATTATTTTTATAGGGAGGCGTTCCCGGAAAAAATTCAGACAGCACCAACCCCCTGTCAATAATATCCGAAAAAAGATCCCTGTTTTCCGGGGGATATACCCTGTCCATACCGCACCCCATAACTGCAATGGTTTTCCCCTTGCCTTCCAAAGCGGACATGTGTGCCTCACTGTCTATACCAAGGGCCATTCCGCTTACAACTGTTATACCATTTTCAGAGAGCCCTCCTGCAATATATCTTGCAGCTTCCCTGCCGTATGACGTGCATTTCCTGCTCCCAACTACGGCTATACAAAAATTATTTATAAGTTCAAGATTCCCCATATAAAAAAGCACCGGCGGAGGGGCGTATATCTGCTTTAAAATATAAGGATAAACGGCATCTCCAATGGTAATTACCTTTATATTTTTTTCATTAAGAAAACTCATTATGGCTTCAGGTTCTATCACCGGATTGTTTTTTGTATCTGTATTGCTACCGGAATCCGGAAACAGCTTTTCATTTTCATGACCGCTGATTTTATTGAGGTATTCAAGCGTACGGCTCAGGTCATTATTATGCATTCTTAATAAATCCATCACCTTAACCTGGCTGATTTTTTTTATAAAAAGATAATACAGCAGGTAAGGGATCCCGCCGTATTGCATGGTGTCATTCATAAATACCATTCCCTGTCCTGAACTGCAGTGCCTCAAGAAGGTCCTCCTGTCTTATTCCAGGATGCCCTTCAATGTCTGCTATTGTTCTCGATACCCTTATGATGCCTGCCATACCCCTTGCCGTAAGCATGCATTTTTTCCCTGCAAACATTACAAGTTTTTTCAGTTCACTGTCTTTTTTAATCCAGTCATTTACAATTCCCACATTAGCTTCTGAATTATACCTTATATTCATCCCGGCATACCTCTTTTTCTGGGTGGAAACCGCCGCCCTGGTCCTTTGCCTGATTGAAGCAGAACACTCCCCGGAAACATCCTCTACAAAATCCACTTCCTTTAGCCTTGCTACAGCGACCTTCATATCTATACGGTCCATTACAGGTCCGGAAAAATTTTTCCAGAATTTCTGTATTTCCCTCAGGCTGCAGGTGCATTTTTTTCCCCTGTCTCCATAATACCCGCAATAGCAGGGATTCGTAGCAGCTACAAGAATGAAGTTACAGGGAAAACAATATGAATGCTGGTTTCTTGTTATAATAACCCTTTTATCTTCTAAGGGCTGGCGGAGGTCCTCAATCAGGCAGGACCTGAATTGTGAAAGTTCATCCAGGAACAATATGCCCCTGTGTGCAAGGCTAATATCACCTGGTTTTGGATTCATT
This sequence comes from Actinomycetota bacterium, assembly GCA_016932375.1. GTDB lineage: Bacteria > Actinomycetota > Humimicrobiia > Humimicrobiales > Humimicrobiaceae > JAFGDA01. The sequence goes on from JAFGDA010000114.1 coordinate 17,954, forward strand.
CCTCCACCAATCAATCCTGCGCGGCTTATTGTATGATGGGGATTCCTGAAAGGCCTTTCCATCATCAGCCCCCTTAGATGATTCTCATAAAGGCTGTATATTTTTGTTACTTCAACACATTCTTCAAGAGTCATTTCCGGCATTATGGTGACCATTCTCCTTGCAAGCATACTTTTACCGCTCCCGGGTGGCCCTACCAGTAAAATGTTATGCATCCCTGCTGCAGCAATTTCAAGTCCCCGTTTAGCCTTAAGCTGTCCTTTCACTTCTGAAAAATCAATAATATATTTTCTTTTTCTTCCGGGACCCTTGAATTCCCCATGTAATATATAATCACCTATTTTTTTATCACCGTTCAATATTTCTACAGTATGCGCTAAATTACTGCAGGGAATGATATTCAATCCCCTGAAAAAATTTAGCTGGCCTGCTATTTTCTCCGGTACAAAGAAATATTTCTTATTCAGGGATTTAGCTTTTTGCGCCATTGATATTATCCCTCCAACAGGATTTATACATCCATCGAGGGACAGTTCACCGATAAAACATGAATCTTCTGCCAGCCCGGTCTTTAGCTGTCCGCTTGCAGCGAGCAGGGCCAGTGCTATCGGAAGGTCATAGAATGATCCTTCCTTTCTAAGATCTGCAGGAGAAAGGTTTATGATTATTTTTTTGACCGGGAAATCATAACCGCAATTAAGTATTGCAGAGCGGACCCTCTGCCTCGATTCGTTTACTGCGGGACCCGGAAGGCCCACCATCATCAGCCCAGGAAGGCCTCTCGATAAGTGAACCTCTATGGATACTTTTAATGCATCTACTCCCAGCAGCGCAAAACTGTCCAGCCTGAAAAACATAAGGATATTATATGCTCATATGAATAAATGGTCAATTAAATAATAAGATTGTAAAATCACGGGATCAAATCCTGTACTTTTAATTTCCGGGCAGGTTAAAGAGCATTTTTGATATGATTAATTTTAATAAACTTCTGCAACCTGGATAATAATTGATTATTCCTGCAATAATCGAATTCAGGTACATTTTTAATTTCATAATGAACCCTCCCGGGACATGCATTAAGGTTTCTCATAATATCCACCGGAATCTTTTCTGCCAGTTCAAGACATACAAGGTCAAACCTGATACTATCAAAAAATATGCCGTCTACGGATCCGAGATAACAGGTTGCTGTCCTGCGGATTCTCATTATTTTTTCCCTGTCCACAGATTCCCCGGGATGTCCGTAAGAATCCGATGACCTTGATTTTACTTCTAAAAAAACAAGGTTACTGCCTTCACTGGCAATAATATCTATTTCGCCATATCTGCACCTGTAATTTCTTTCAATTATCCGGTAATTTTTACGTATCAGGTAATCCGCAGCCAGCAATTCACCAAGCATTCCAAAAGTTTTCTTATTTATTCCGTTAACACTCAATTAAATCCTGAAGGTATTATACTGTTATATTAAAAGGTAACCCTTCTGAAAGACATGCGATGTATTTCACAGGGTCCGTTCCTTTTAAGGCTTGACAGGTGTCTTCCCGTACCGTACCCCTTATTATCATCAAATCCATATTCCGGATAGGTTGAAGAAGCCTCTTTCATCATCCGGTCTCTTGTAACTTTTGCCACTATTGAAGCAGCCGCTACAGAAACACTGTTACTGTCTCCATTTTCGATCGGTATGAAAACCGGATCAAGGCCATCGGTACTTGTAATAAAATCAGTTATCACAATATCAGGCTTTACCTTAAGGTTGCACGCTGCACGCTTAAAAGCCAGTATATTTGCTTTTGTTATTGAAAGCCTGTCTATCTCCTGCGGGGATACAAGGGCTGTTGCCCAGCATATGCAACAATCTAAAATCCTTTCAAATATCAGGTCCCTCATTTTTTCGGTAAGTTTCTTTGAATCATTGATATTTTCTATAAGGATTTTCTTCCTGTCCAGAATCACTGCAGCTGCCACAAGAGGACCTGCAAGAGAGCCCCTGCCCACTTCATCAACTCCTGCAACAATTTCACAGCCCTCTGTATATAGCTGGTCTTCAAGCCTGCATAGATTTTGGAGCCTTTTTATTTCCCTGAATTCCATCGCTTTTAGATTATTACTTTAGCAGGCTTGTGTAAATATTTTATTATATGCAGGATTATGATAATTATTGTAATAATTTAAATCTACAATGGAAAAGTAGCTTTTATGAAAAATTAATCCGTTAAAAATTCAATTTAATTGGAATTACCACCTGGAAGGAGGCCAGTAAACTACCAGCATTTCCCCAAAAACATCTTCCCCGGAAATCGTACCAAAAAAGCGGCTGTCAAAACTATTATTGCGGTTATCCCCCATTACAAATATTTCATCCCTTCCCACATCAATAACCTGGTTGATATAGGTTATGTCCTGACTGGGCTGAAGATAATCTTCTTCAATCTTTTCGTCATTAACATACAATTCCCCCTCGCTGGTAAGGGTTATTCTGTCCCCTTCGATGCCGATTGCCCTTTTTACAAGGTCCTTACCTTCTTCCAGGGGCGACCTGAACGCAATTATATCACCCCTTTTTACCGGTCCGAACCTGTATGAAAGCTTATTTATTATTACCTTATCCCCAACCATCAGGGTTGGTTCCATTGAAGGGGTCGGCACTATAAATGGCTCAAGGATAAAGACTCTTATCAAAACAGCAAGAATCACAGCGCAAATTACTGCTATAAGATACCCTATTATCTCCTGCGCTATGTTTTTTGTACCGGATTTTTCTTTTTTATCAGTTGAAGGCATTAAAATAATAAAAGAGTGCTTGTTTATTTTACCTTTATCCGTGCTTTTTTACCTGCCCTGTCCCTCAAATAGTAGAGCTTTGATCTCCTTACGATACCTTCGTTAACTCTCTCTATTGACTGGACTACCGGTGAATTGATAAGGAAAGTTCTTTCCACTCCCACATTGTTAAAGGATATTTTCCTTACAGTAAATGCTTTGTTTATCCCGGAACCTTTTATGCTTATTACGATTCCTTCGAAGGTCTGTATCCTGTCCTTGTTCTCTTCACTTATTTTTATCTTTACCCTTACCTTGTCGCCGGACTTAAAATCCGGAAGGTCGGTCTTAAGATACCTGCTTTCAACTTTATCTATTTTATTCATATTATCTCTCCATAATAAACATTTTAACCGGACAAACCAAATAAATATATATTAACTTATATGTGTTTGTCAAATAGATCGGGCCTTCTTTTTCTTGTTATGTTCAGGGACTTCTCATTGCGCCATTTTGAAATTTCTTCGTGATTGCCTGAAAGAAGTACCCGGGGTACCGGATGTCCCCTGAAAACAGGGGGCCTGGTAAATTGTGGAAAATCAAGAACACTTTTTTCAAAAGACTCCGATTCAAGAGACTCCTCCCTGCCTACCACTCCGGGAAGGAGCCTTGTTATCCCTTCTATAAGGACCATTGCAGGCAGCTCGCCTCCCGTAAGTATATAATCACCGATAGATAATTCCATTTCAACTTGCATATCGATTATCCTCTGGTCAACTCCTTCATATCTTCCACATATAAGGATCAGGTTATTATATGTAACCAGCTCTTTTAATATGGGCTGCTTCAGTTTCTCACCCTGCGGTGTAAGGAGTATTGTTTTCTGTTTATCTATGCCCGCTTTCCTGTTCTTTCTTTTTATGAATCTTAATGCATCATACAGGGGCTGGGGCATTAAAACCATACCCGGGCCTCCGCCATAAGGCCTGTCATCGACCTTCCTGTGCTTATCTTTCGAAAAATCCCTGAGGTCATAAACATTAAGAATGCACTTTTCTTCCTTGAAAGCATTTTTGGTTACTCCAAACCCGGTAATATTCTCAAACATTTTTGGAAATATTGTTATGACATCTATTATCATGTTTTTAACAGGCAAGGTTGTTTCAAATAACTATTTATATAGCCGGATCCAGCTTTTTAAAGGACCCCCTCTAATTATGCTTTTAAATGAATTCGGGAATCCTTGAAAGTATTATTTTTTTTTCATCCGTATCTATATGTTTTATATAATCAGATATAAGTGGAACAAAAAAAATATCCCCGCTTACCCCTTTTATATCAATATCGCTGGTGATTTTTTTTACTTTTATATTTGAATTTGATGCAAGGTTTTCTAATCCAATTACTTTTCCAAGCGCTATTCCTTCGCTGCTGTACACCATGCAGCCCTCAAGATCGTCTGACCAGTACTGCCCTTTTTCAAGAGGAGGAACATCTTCCGGTTTTCTGTAAAGATAACGGCCCTTAAGGGATTCTGCCTGGGTTCTGGTGATTGTTCCAATAAATTTTATGATGGCTGTTTTCCTGTTGCCACTTCCACTGTAACGTATGCTCTCTACATGCAGCTCGCTCGTGCAACCTTCATCCATGAAAAGACTGCTGCCCCTGTAAATAGTTTTGGGATAATCCGTAAGCAGCCTGACAATCAATTCACCCTTTATGCCGTGCGCCTTACAGATTATCCCAACCAATCTTGCATCTACATTTTCAACAGACATTTGCTTAAATTATTTCAACAAAACCCGTCTCTGGACGATCAAAGACTCCATTATATAAAAACTAATCCATAATCTTTACTATCGAAGATTTACCCCTTTTAGCAGATGCGGCCCTCATAACAACCCTTAAAGCATTTGCAGTCCGGCCCTTTTTACCAATAACCTTACCCAGATCCTCCTCGGCAACTTTCAGCTTGAAAATTACAGTTTTTTCATCTTCTTCTTCTTCGGTAATTTCTACATTATCCGGACTGTCAACCAGTTCCTTCACCATATACTCGAGCAGTTCTTTCACTTCCATACCTCCAGGTTTAATTTGTTATAACTACACCTTTAATTCAACAATATCAAATAATTTCTGTACCGTATTTGTAGGTTTGGCCCCTTTTTTAACCCATTCAACAGCTCTTTCCTTATCGATTACGATTTTCGAAGGATCCGTCTTGGGATCATATGTTCCTATTTTGTCAATGAACTTTCCGTCTCTTGGTGACCTGCTGTCCGCTACTACAATTCTGTAATAGGGCTGCTTCCTGGAACCTATTCTGGTCAATCTTATCTTTACGCTCAATCCAGTAACCTCCAACTCCAAAATATTCATTTTATGTTCTAAATATTATATATGTTTATGGAAAACTTGCAAAATTTTTTTTACAAACAGTTCCCAACCAGATTATTTATAAATTTATTTTCCCTGACATTTTTATCAAATCTACCAGAATTTACCAAACGGCAGGCTGGCCTTACCTTTCATTGAAGAGAATTGCCTGAGCATCTGCCTGGTTTTTGAAAACTGCTGTAGCAGTTTATTTATTTCCGATACCGGATTCCCGCTGCCTTTTGCGATCCTCTTTTTTCGGCTCCCGTTTATAATATGGGGTTTTTTCCTTTCCGCCGGGGTCATCGAATTTATGATAGCTTCCATCCTGTCCAGGTATGATTCGTCAAAATTGATATTCTTGAGTATCCTGCCTTTATTTGGTATGGGCAGCATTGAAAATATTTTTTCCATGGAACCCATTTTCCTCAGGCCCCTCAACTGTTCTATAAAATCATCAAGGTTGATTTCATCACGGTATATTTTCTCTTCAAGCTCCATTGCCCTTTTTTCGTCGATTACCTTCTGCGCTTTTTCTATAAGTGTTAATGTATCCCCCTGGCCAAGTATCCTTGAAGCAATCCTTTCCGGGTGGAATATATCGAAATCTTCTATCTTTTCACCGCTTGAAACAAACTTAATGGGCTTTTTAACAACATAATATACCGAGAGGGCCGCGCCGCCCCTCGTGTCGCTGTCAAGCTTTGTTAGTATCAACCCGTCACATTCAACCCTTTTATTGAAAGCCGATGCAATATTGACTGCCTCCTGTCCTGTCATGGCATCAAGCACGAGATATACCTGATGGGGCTTTACCGCTTTCCTGATATTTTCCACCTCAAGCATCATATTTTCATCTATATGCAGCCTGCCCGCAGTGTCGATTATTATTGCATCCCTGCCATCCCGCGTGAATTTTTCTACACCTTTCCTGGATATTGAAACAGGATCCATGCTTTTTTCGGAATATACATCCACACCTATTTTTCCCGCCATATCCATAAGCTGGAGTACCGCAGCCGGCCTGTACACATCAGCTGCAACAAGCGCTACTGATTTACCAAACCTGCTTTTAATAAAATTTGCCAGTTTTATTACTGACGATGTCTTGCCTGTGCCCTGAAGTCCTACCATCATAAATATCGTGGGCCCCCCTGATGAAAAATTTACACTTCCTTCGCTGCTCCCCAGCATCCTTGTCATCTCATCATTCACGATCTTTATAACCTGCTGGTAAGGCGTCAGGCTTTCCATCACTTCTTTTCCAAGGGCCCTCTCTTTTAAATTTCCCAGGAATTCCTTTACAACCTTGAAGTTTACGTCTGCTTCAAGAAGTGCAAGTTTTATTTCCCTTAAGGCAGCATCAAGGTCTGAAGGACTCAGTTTTCCCTTGTTTCTTATCCTGAAAAAAAGATCTTCAAATTTTCCTGTCAACTGTTCAAACATCTGTTATCCTTCTTTTTTTGTCAGGTAAAAATTGCACCTGTATATTTTTCCGGATCAAATAAATCAATATTTTCAATTTTTTCACCATTTGTCACCAGTTTTACGGGTATCTGGAGTTCGTTTTTTATAGTGAGGACTATCCCTCCCTTTGAGGTTCCGTCAGTCTTCGTCAGTATTACCCCTGTAAGGCCTATGGCCCTGTGAAACACCTCCGCCTGATGCCTGGCATTCTGTCCGGTAGTTGAATCTATGACTATCAATATTTCATCGGGGTCCCTGTCAAGTTTTTTAAATACCACCCTTTTTATCTTTTTAAGTTCCTCCATCAGGTTAAAGGAAGTCTGCATCCGTCCGGCAGTATCAATTATTAATACATCCGACCTTCTGGCAAGAGCCTTATCAAGGGAATCGTATACTACCGCGCCCGGATCCGAAAGCTTCTGGTGATGTACCACCTCTATCCCTAATCTTTCACCGTAATGTTGCAACTGTTCCGTAGCTGCTGACCTGTAGGTGTCAGCGGCTGCCATGACCACATTTTTACCCTGCTTTTTTAGCATTGCTGCAAGTTTTGCTATCGCAGATGTCTTTCCAACTCCATTCACCCCGACTATCAGGTAAACAGAAGGGGGATTCCCGGAAAATTTGAGCTTTTCATTTATTCCGCAATTAAGTATTTTTATAATTTCTTTCTTCAAGAGGTCCCTTATTATTCCGGTATCATTAATATTGTTGCTGTAAGCATACTCCCGTATGTTGCTGATTATCATATCCGCAGTATCCACGCTTACATCACTCGATATCAGCTGCTCCTCCAGCTCTTCCCAGAACTGGCTATTGCTTTTTTTGAATTTGTTCCATAAAAGGTTCAGGTTTTTAAACAACATCTGCATCACTTATCCGTTCCATAATATCATTATTGCCCTGGCCTCCTGTCTTTACTGAGCCATTTGCGCCTATCTTCTCGGACACCACCTTGGAAATACCATCAGACTGCATTGATACCCCGTAGATTGTATCCGCAATCTCCATTGTCCTTTTCTGGTGGGTGATTATTATAATCTGTTGTTTTTCCGAAAACTTTTTTACGAGGCTTAAAAACCTGTTTATATTCGCATCATCGAGTGCTGCATCGACCTCATCAAAAACATAAAAGGGGGAAGTTTTTGTTGAAAATACCGAGAAAAGGAACGCGAGGGAAACAAGTGATTTCTCCCCACCTGAAAGCAGTGAAAGCGGCACCAGCTTGCTGTTTCCAATATCAGCTTTAAGTTCCACTCCCAGGTCTTCATCATCATCATGGTTGCTGTTTGTCCTGTCCAGGTACATCTCACCTTCTCCAAAAGGAAAAAGAATCTTGAAGTACTGCCTGAAACTTTCATTTATAACATCAAAATTTTTCAGGAATATATCGCTTATCTTTTTATTCATCTCCATTATCAGTTCCTGGAGCCCTTTCCTGCTTTCCACCAGGTCCAACTTCTGGCTATCAAGAAAATCATACCGTTGCCTGATTTTCTTATATTCCTGGGCAGCGTTCGGGTTTACTGCGCCCAGATTCCTCAACCTTACTTTTAGCTGTCTTGCCTTTTCCTCGGATTCCGCCATATTGATACTTGGTTTATAAATTTTCCCCGCATACTCTATTGAAATATTATAATTGTCTATAATATTTGCAGTAATTTCCCTGACCTTTTCCCTGATCTGCTCTCTCTGGAGGTCCGATTTGTACAAATTGCCTTCAAGTCCTGTTTTTTCAAGGTTAAGCTGGTTCAATTTATCATTGCAGCTGTCTATCATCTCACGGTCACCCGATATAAGATTTTTTCTTCTTTCAAATTCAGGATCCAGCCTTGTTTTAATTCTTCCTGAAAAGTTATAATAAATTTTCAATATTTCAACTGCCCGTTTTGAATGCTTCAGGTTTGTTTTACATAGCTCCCTCAATATCCCGGTTTTTTCAATCCTTCTTCTATATCTTTCCTTCTTGTCTTCGGCCAGTCTCAAAGCTTTCGCCCTAACTTCTTTTAGTTTTTCAGCCCCGTTTATTTTTTCCCTGTTATCTATATCTACAAACAGTTCCCTTATTCTTGATGTAATTACCGATGCATCATCCTCCAGCTCCCCTACCTGTTCCTGCTGGATTGGCAGTTTTTTTATCTTTAAAATGAATTTAAGGAATAATTCCTCAACTGCTGAAAGCTTTTCGAGTAATCCGGCCAGGAATGAATGGCTAAATTTTGCTACATTTTCCAGATTGCTTCCCGGATCTTCTTCGTCCCGTGAACTGTTCCTTATTTCCAGATCGAACATGTTGTATAAAGTTGAAAAAACATTCCTCTTGCTATCAATTAAAGCGATAATATTTTCCAGCCTGTTCCGGTCGCCCTCAAACATCTCAATCCTGCTGCGCCATAATTCAAAATCCGCCTGCTTGCTCCCGATATTTTTTATGATGTCGCTTTTTTCTTTTTCAACTTCAACTATCCTGTCGCTTACTTCCTGAAGCCTGGATTTGTACTTTCCATAATTTTCCTTATGCCTGTCCCATTCATTGTTGAGCATATTAAGTCTTGCAAGAGCAAGTGAAACTTCATGGTTTTTGAGTTCATTTGCAGCGTCTGCATACCTGCGGGCTTTTTCAGCCTCTATTTTCAGGGGATCCATGGTCCGCTTTATTTCACCCATAAGATCTTCAAGCCGGAATATATCTTCTTTAACCTTTTCAAGTTTTGAAAGTGTTCTTTTCCTGCGGTCCTTGTGTTTCGATATACCCAGCACCTCGTCAATGACTATCTTTCTTTCTTCCGGCTTTAACAGCGCAATCTCGTTTATCTGCCCCTGGTTTATTATTACATGAAGACCCTTGCCTATTCCGCTGTCAGCTATAAGTTCCTGCAGGTCCATAAGCCTGCACGGGGAAGAATTTATAAAATAATCACTTCCTCCTTCACTGTAAACCCTCCTGGTTATACGGACATCCTTAAATTCGAGATCGAACAGGCGGTCCGAATTATCAAAAAGCAGTGATACCTCGGCAATCCCCATTTCCTCTTTTTTACTCCTGAATATGACATCCCCCATGGTATTGCCCCTTAAGGATTTAGGGCTCTGTTCTCCAAGTACCCAGGATATGGCATCTGCTACATTGCTCTTACCACTTCCGTTGGGACCAACTATGACACTTATCCCGGGCTCAAATATGAGCTGGCATTTGTTTGCAAATGATTTAAAACCCCGGAGAGTTATATTTTTTAGGTACAATTTAACTACCAGTCCTGAAAAAAATCATAAATCAAGATTATAAAGAGACTTTAAAGTATCTTTTGCGGCTTTTTGTTCAGACTCCTTCTTGCTGGAGCCCTTTCCCCTTCCTGCAATCTTATCATCTATCATGACTACCGAATGAAAAGTCCTGTCATGATCGGGTCCCTCCACTTTTACCACCTTATAGTGGGCCAGCTTGGAAAAGTCAGCCTGTATTGATTCCTGTAGATAGGTCTTGTAATCGGATATCCGGGGGGTGCTAACATTTTTTTCAATTTTTTCTTCATAGTGTTTTAGTACCCAGGCTGTCGTAAATTTTATGCCCATATCTATGTATATGGCTCCTATAAAGGCTTCCATGCCATCTGCAAGGATCGAATCCTTCTCCCTTCCATCACAGGCCTCTTCATTTTCACTTAACAGTATTTCAAGGTTCAGTCCGATATTCCTTGCTATTTTAGAAAGGGTGTCCCTGTTTACAAGTATTGCCCTTATCTTGGCCAACCTTCCTTCAGTAAAATGGCTGAAATTTTTATAGAGATAGGAAGTTATTATAAAAGATAGTACGCTATCCCCAAGAAACTCCAGTTGTTCATTTCCACGGGATTGCACATTTATCTGGCGGGCAAATGAACGATGGGTCAGCGCCTGGATATATGTTTTGAGGTCATTAGCCTCGATACCCAGTCCGGAAAGCCATTCCCTTACCCGTCTCCTGAGTACTCCCTCATCACTCATCTGTAAAAACCGCCACCCTGTATTCCCTGTTTATAAACAAATACCATCAATAAGCCATGGCCAGCCAGAAAAAACCTAACCAGATTTTACGTTTTTTAATTATCTGCCTGCTGATTATATTTCTTCCATTCAAATCAAGCAGCAACAGAAATTATTATAAACTATGCAGTATGGGAATCTATATAGTCAAGTGCATCTTTAACAGTTACCATTTTTTCTGCATCTTCGTCGCTTATTTCCATTCCAAACTTGTCTTCAAAAGCCATAATAAGTTCTACCAGATCAAGAGAGTCTGCACCAAGGTCGTCAACAAACTTGCTTTCCGGTTTAATATCATCTTCGTTTACCCCAAGAACTTCTACAAGTACTTCTTTTAACTTATCAAAATTTTCCATCATCTCCCCTATCCTGTCCTTACTTTGTTTTTAGTTGGTTATATTA
>JAFGDA010000115.1 GCA_016932375.1 Actinomycetota bacterium
ACAGCTTTAAGGGCTGCCGGCCTCTAACCTGCAATGAGAACTAATAAAGATTTACGACTTTTATGTTCTCAAAACCAGATGTTTTCTTGAATTCCTTCAGCATATCGCCATCCACTTCGGTATCCAGGTTCAGCCCCATAACTGCCTCCCCGCTCATCTTTTTTCTTCCAACATGCATCGAGGCAATATTTACATTGAGCCTGCCAAAAGCTGACCCTATCTTTCCTATCTGTCCGGGGACATCTTCATACCTTATAAAAGCCATATGCCTTGAGGGAACCATATCTATTTCAAATTTATCGATTGCGAGGAACCTTGGTTTGTTCTTTTTACCGGTTACCGTACCGGAAACAGATAATTCCCCCTCCGGTCCGCTTCCTTTTATGCTGATAAGGTTCACAAAATCACTTGAATGGCTGCTTTTTTCAACTTTCACTTTCAATCCTGCATTTTTTGCGACCATGTCCGCATTGATCATGTTTACATTTTCTGCTGAATATCTTCCCAGTATTTTTGTCAATATCATTGATGTTAAAACCCTTACATCATATTCCGACACCTGGCCATAATATCCTATTTCCAGGTTATCCAGGTTTCCTTCAAACAGATTTATGAAAAAACTCCCCATATTTTCACATAGCTCAAAAAATGGTGAAAGCATTTCCATAAGCTCCGGCCTTATTGCAGGGGCATTTACCGGAAAAGATGCTGTCCCTCCAGTCAAAACTGAAAGAACCTGCCCGGCTATAATTGTCCCTGCCCTGTTCTGGGCCTCGGCAGTTGAAGCCCCGAGATGGGGGGTACATACAACCTGTTCAAGCTCCAGAACCGGTGACCCTGTACACGGCTCCTGCTCATATACATCCAGGGCAGCACCGGCTATATGACCTTCACGGATAGCTTCTGCCAGGTCATTTTCAACAATTATCCCACCCCTTGCAACATTAAGTATATATGTTCCTTTCTTCATCCTCCTGAACTGCTCTTTATCGAACATGCCAAGAGTATCCTTGTTTTTTGGAAGGTGGATTGATATAAAATCAGCCTCGGCGTAAATATCTTCAAGATTTGCAGCCTTTTTTATTCCAAGCTGCTTGAATCTTTCCATTGATACAAACGGGTCATATGCCACTACTTTCATATCAAGCCCCAGGGCTTTTTTTGCAACCAGGCCGCCAATCTGCCCGAATCCTACTATACCAAGGGTCTTGCCTTCAAGTTCTATGCCCTTAAATCTTGATTTCTCCCATTTGCCCATTTTAAGGGATTGGTTTGCATCCGGTATTTTCCTTACAAGGGCCATCATCAGGGCAATTGTATGCTCTGCTACTGTGACCGCATTGCTTGCAGGAGCATTAACCACAATAATACCTTTCTTTGTTGCAGCCTCAAGGTCTACATTGTCAACGCCAATTCCCGCCCTTCCAATTATTTCCATATTGTCAGCTTTTTCGATTATATCAGCTGTCAGTTTGGTTGCGCTTCTTATAACAATTGCATTATATCCGCTGATGATGTTTTTAAGCTCTTCCGGGGAAAGACCCTTTTTCTCGACAACTTCAAGGGACCTTTCCATAATTTTTTTCGCTTCCTCATCTATTCCATCAGTAACCAGAACCTTCTTATTCATACTCGATCACCTGTCCTGCCTTCTTGTAAATCATTTATTATTCATTCAAATAATTGTTTTCCATGAATGCTTTCTGTGCTTCCGCAACTCCAGCACCTGCTTCAAAAATATAGCCGAGGTCTTTAAGTGACATCTCGAGAGCAGCTATTGCCGTCAGGACATCGAACATTCCCACATATCCAAGATGCCCGATCCTGAATATCTTTCCTGTAAGTTTTCCCTGGCCTCCGGCTACGGTTACCCCGTATTTTACCCGCATTGTCTTTGTCAGTTCTTTTCCGTCAATACCTTCCGGTATTTTTATGGATGTTACGGAAAAACCCCTGTTTTTTTCATTTTTTACGAGAAGTTCAAGGCCGAGTTTTCCTACCGCCCTCTGGGTCGCAAGAGCAAGTGCCCGGTGCCTCTGGTATACCTTTTCAAATCCTTCTTCAATCAACATATCAAGTGCCTTATTTATTGCAACTATTATTGATATTCCAGGGGTCCAGGGTGTCTGCGGCGGTGTTTTCCCTGCATAGCTCCTGGCAGCCAGAAGGTCGAAGTAAAACCTTGGCATATCTGACTTCTCGATCATCTCCCATGCTTTAGGGCTTACAGTTATAAAAGCTGCACCTGTTGGTGCGCTTAAGGCTTTCTGGGAGCCGCCTATTACTATATCGAGGTTCCATTCATCGGTCCTCATATCCGAAGCAGCCAGGCCACTTATGGCATCAACTATCAAAATTGCCTTATAGCCCTTTACTATATTTCCGATGGCTTCGATATTATTTAAAACACCTGTAGAAGTTTCACTAAACTGCACCATTACCCCTTTTATTTCCGGGTCTCTATCCAGTGCTTTCCTTATATCTTCAGGGTCGACTGCATCTCCCCATTCATAATCAAGGGCAATCAGGTCCAGGCCAAACCTGCCGCACATTTTTTTAAACCTTTCACCGAAATTACCCGTATTTGCTACAAGAACCCTGTCACCGCGTGAAAAAGGATTTGTAACTGCTGCTTCCATGGCACCTGTACCGGAAGAGGTCAGTATAAAAAGGTCGTTTTCCGTCTTAAAGAGCTTTTTAAGCTTTGTGGTTGTCTCCACGAATATCCTTGAAAATTCCGGTGACCTGTGGTGCATGAGCGGCCTTGCATGCTCCTGTAACACTTCCTCGGATATTGGCGTGGGTCCTGGGGTCATTACATATCTTTTTATCATCTTTTTTCCTTTCCAGTACGGTTAATTTATATTTTATTACCTGCAGAATATTGCCCGGTTTATAACCGGTTTCCGGCAGATAAAATTTTTTACCAAACAATTTGGACAACAGTCAGTACTTTGAACCCCTTGTACAGGCTATTTTCCCCGTTCTTACCAGTTCAAGTATGCCAAAAGGCTTCAGCAGCTCCTCCAGCGCATCGACCTTACGGTTGTTTCCGGTAATCTCAATCATCAGGGATTTTTTAGCAACATCAACTATGTTTGCCCTGAAAATATTTACTATCTCCAGGATTTCCGGGCGCGTTCTCGAATCGGCGCTCACCTTTATAAGGACCAGTTCCCTTTCTACGATATTACCCGGGTCAAGCTCCTGGATTTTTATTATATTTATCAGCTTGTATAATTGCTTGGTTACCTGCTCTATGCTGTGATTTTCAGCATTCACTACCAGGGTTATCCTTGAAATATTCATGTCATCTGTTGTCCCTACTGCCAGGCTATCAATATTAAAACCCCTGCGGCTGAATAATCCCGCTACTTTTGCAAGTACTCCTGATTTATTTTCAACAAGAACCGATATTATATGTTTCATGATATCACCTGTTAACCTTCCAGCATTTTATTTATTGGTGACCCGGGCGCGACCATCGGGAAAACATTCTCATCAGGGTCGATCAAGAAATCCACAAGCACCACATTATCTATGCTCAGCGCCTTTTTTATTGCATCATCAACCTCTCCGGCATTTTTTACCCTTATGCCCGAGCAGCCGTAAGCATCCGCAAGTTTTAAAAAATCAACGCAGTTATCTATGCAGGTGGCAGAATATCTTTTCTTATAAAACAATTCCTGCCACTGCCTTACCATTCCGAGATAGCCATTGTTAAGAAGCATTATCTTAACCGGTATTTTATTGGAAACTGCAGTGGCAAGTTCATGTGAAACCATCTGGATGCTTCCATCACCTGCAATATCTATAACGGTCTTATCCGGCTTTCCCAACCTGGCCCCGATGGCAGCAGGCAGTCCGAAGCCCATTGTCCCGAGACCCCCCGAAGATATGAATGTCCTCGGCCGGGTAAATTTATAAAACTGGGCTGCCCACATCTGGTTCTGCCCCACTTCTGTACATATAATTGCATCCCCGCCGGTAATATCATATATCCTTTCTATTATATAGGCAGGTTTAAGCTTTTTTGAAGCCCTGTCATATCTCTGGGGAAATTCCTTTTTCATTCTCTTTATCCATTTTAGCCATTCGCTTCTATCAGGTTTCCCTTTCTTGTCAGTAATTTCCCTGTAATTTGACAGCAGGTCAGTAAGTACTGTTTTTGCATCCCCGACTATGGGTATCAGGGTTTCCATGTTTTTACCTATCTCTGCAGGGTCTATGTCAATATGTATTATTCTTGCATTAACCGCAAATTCTGAAAGCTTTCCCGTTACCCTGTCATCAAATCTCGTTCCAACAGCAATAATAAGGTCCGTTTCCATAAAGGTTATATTCGCATACCTTGTCCCATGCATTCCTGCCATCCCCAAGGAAAGCTCTTCTGTCTCGGGATAGACCCCTTTTCCCAGCAGTGAAGTTATAACCGGGATCCCAGCAAAATCCGTAAACTCCCTTAAAACATCGCTTCCTTCCGAAGAAATTACACCGCCTCCGGCAAAAATAACAGGTTTTTTGCTGTCATAAATTAATTTCACCGCCTGCTTTACCTGCCGCAGATTGCCCCTTGTTGTGGGTTTATACCCTGGAAGATTCATTTCAGCCTTAAAATTGCTGTCAATCATTGCCCTTGATACATCTGCAGGTATATCCACCAGGACGGGACCCGGTCTTCCGGTAGAAGCAATATAAAAAGCCTCCTTTATGATCCTTGGCAGGTCCTCAACATCCTTTACAAGGTAATTATGCTTTGTCACAGGTGCGGTTATCCCCGTAATGTCAGCTTCCTGGAAAGCATCCGTCCCTATTACTGGAGTGGCTACCTGTCCGGTTATTGCTACTATGGGGATTGAATCCATGTAAGCATTGGCTATCCCTGTTATCAGGTTGGTTGCTCCCGGTCCGGAAGTTGCCATACATACGCCGGTCTTCCCGGTGGCCCTTGAATACCCGTCTGCCGCATGTGCAGCGCACTGTTCATGCCGTACAAGTATATGCCTTATATCGCTATCAAAAAGTACATCATAGATGGGTATAACAACGCCTCCGGGGTAACCGAATATTACTTCCACCCCTTCTTCCTTAAGGGACTTTATCAGCATCTGTGCACCTGAAATCTTACTCATGTTAACTCGCTTTCCATGTTTGTAACAACTTTATAACACCCTTAGTGATTTTAAATTATATCACTATTCTTTCCATTTTCAACAAATTATCTACAGTTATTTAAACTTATTCCAGTACCGCGCCCTTAGATGCAGACTGGACCAATTTTGAATACCTTGCCATATAGCCATAATTGATTTTAGGCTCAGGCGGTTTCCACCCGGCAAGCCTTCTTTCAATCTCCCGCTGGTCCACAAGCAGGTTGATTTTGTATTCCGGAATATCGATCTCTATCATGTCGCCATCTTTCACTATGCCTATAATTCCTCCAGCCTGGGCCTCTGGAGAAACATGGCCTATGGAAGCTCCCCTTGTGGCACCTGAAAACCTGCCGTCTGTTATAAGGGCTACTTCCCTGTCCATACCTATCCCGGCTATTGCAGAAGTGGGCGCCAGCATCTCCCTCATGCCCGGTCCCCCCCTCGGGCCTTCGTACCTTATAACCACGACATCACCGGATTTTATTTTTCCATCCATAATTTCTTTAAGCGCCTCTTCCTCACTGTCAAAGACCCTTGCCGTTCCTTTATGCCTGTACATCGAAGGATCCACTGCCGATCTCTTCACCACGCAACCTTCCTGGGCAAGGTTTCCCCAGAGGATGGCAAGCCCCCCGTCTTTCTGGTAAGGGTCAGAAACGGTCCTGATTATCTCCGGGTCCAGGATTTCAGCACCCGATATATTTTCGCTCACGCTTTTCCCGGTTACGGTAACAGGCTTACCGTCAATAAGCCCGTTTTTATATAATTCATTCATTACAGCTTGAACCCCACCCGCCTCATAAAGGTTCTCAAGGTGATGTTTCCCGGCAGGACTTAACCTGCAGAGATTAGGGGTCCTGTCGCTTACCTGGTTTACAAGCTCAAGGGAAAAATCTGCTTTTGCCTCATGTGCAATGGCGGTCAGGTGCAGGATGGTATTGGTTGAGCAACCGAGGGCCATATCAACTGCAATGGCATTCTTTATTGCCTGGCTGCCAACAATATCCCTCGGCTTAAGGTCCTTTTCCACAAGCTCCATTATCTTCATACCGGCCTGCTTTGCCAGCCTAAGCCTCTTTGATAAAATTGCAGGGATGGTACCGTTCCCCGGAAGGGCAATACCTATGGCTTCGGACAGGCAGTTCATGGAGTTTGCTGTAAACATTCCCGAACAGCTCCCGCATGTCGGACATGCTTCTTCCTCTACATCTGCAAGGTCTTTTTCTGTAAGTTTTCCCTTATGGAACTTTCCTATTGCCTCATAACAGGTGCTGTAATCTATGTCCTGCCCTTTAAACTTACCGGCTAGCATGGGACCACCGCTTATCACTATAGAGGGTATGTTGAGCCTCATGGCAGCCATTATCATACCCGGTACTATTTTGTCACAGCACGTAACAAGCACAAGGCCGTCAAAAGGATGTGCCATTGCAACTGCCTCAATGCTGTCTGCTATTATTTCCCTGGTAACAAGAGAGTACTTCATGCCTGTGTGGTTCATCGCTACCCCGTCACATACCCCTATGGTAGAGAATTCCTGCGGGGTACCTCCAGCCATCCTTATACCGGCTTTAGCTGCTTCTGCAATTTTATTTAGATGCATGTGCCCCGGAATAAGTTCATTGGCAGAATTTACCACTCCGATAATAGGCCTGTCTATTTCCTCATCCGTCAGGCCAAGAGATTTTAAGATTGACCGGTGGGGCAATCTTGATACACCCTTCTTCATATCATCGCTTCTCAATTTTCCTCCTTATAATATTTTTTACAATAAAGCATATACAGCTACAGCTTTAGAAATTTAATTTACAGGATTTTTATTTTAGAATTAAAAAATACCTGTAATTAGGGAATAATACCGACCAGTAGTAGGACACAGACAAGAATAATTATGGAGCATGCAGAAATTATGGCGGTTCGTGAATAACCACCAGCGCAGCGCTTCAAGCAACTACTTAAAAAACCATTCAAGTTTCTCTTGCTGTTCATATCCATAAACATGTCTTCAAAACAATTGAAAAATTATAATATCACACATAAACGGTCAAAACAATCAAAAAATGTTTCCTTATTTTTATAAATTTAAAAATAATAAATTTTCCAACCTTG
>JAFGDA010000116.1 GCA_016932375.1 Actinomycetota bacterium
AAAGGTGCAATCGAAAGCTTCTGGAGGTATATCAGTAATGCTTGAGCTTGAACAAATACAATCATATTATCCCGAAAAAATAAGATCTTTCAAAAAAAATATCTTAAGGGAATACATCCAGTATAAGATGCTGGAAATAATATATTCTTCTGATTATTCAGGCCGGATTGTATTTATAGGGGGGACTGCAATAAGAATCCTTCATTCCAATCAGAGATTCTCTGAAGACCTTGATTTTGACAACAGGGGTCTTGGGGAAAAGGATTTTAACAATATTACCGGCATCATTTCAAATAAATTATCCCTGGAAGGTTACAATATCAGCCTGAAAAATAAATATAATGGAGCATTTCGAAGCTATATAAAAATTCACAACCTATTGTATGATTTTTCATTATCACCTCACAGGGCTGAAAATATTGATATCAGGATCGATGCCGAACCGCAGAATTTTAATTATGCTCAGGACAAACCTTTTATAAATAAGTTCGGCATTTTTACACAGATATATGCAGCTCCGGCAAACATATTGTTATCACAGAAGATTTTTGCCTTATTTAACCGGAAAAGAACCATGGGAAGAGATTTCTTTGATATTTTGTTCCTGCTGGGGAAAACACAGCCGGATTATGATTATCTGAATGAAAAGTTAAAAATAAACAATGAAAGTGAGCTTAAATCCAGATTGGCCGGACTCTGTGATGAAACCAATCTTAAAAAACTTTCTGAAGATATAAAACCATTTGTCTTCGAGCCCGCAGATGCTGAAAAGATAATTTTATTTAAAAAATATATAGAAAAAAAGAAATTATAGGTAATGAATAATTCACGATTTTCCTGTAAAAAAATATAAGAATTTGCTCGTATGTTACATGTGGCTTTTGCGGATAATACTCCATGCTATACTTAAGAAAAAGATGATACTTTAAATATTCTTGCAGTCCAGCTTGTAAAAAAAGACAATATTAAAAAGATTTATAGGAACGGGCATAATAACCTCCCTTTCAATATTTGTTTTTATTTAAGTTTCAGTTTTTTCCTGAAAGCAAATACCAGAAGCAGCATCAGTATCAATGTTATCAATATAGTAACTGCACTGGACAGCCAGAAATCAGGATTATTAACTTCTATGAATATATTCTTAAATATCCTGAACATCCAGTAATTGGGAAAGATATAAAGGAATACCTGCCATTTCTCAGGTATGAATATGGAAGAAATAGGGATAAGCGTAAACGGAAGGGCAAGTACCTTCACGAGGGCAATGCCCTTTATCTGGTTATCGGCTATTCCCCCGATAAGTATTCCCAGAAATATGCCTGTGCCGCTGCAGAAAACTGCGCCCAGTAATATTTTTGCGTAATCTATTCTAAATCCAATCAGGATCATGGAGCTTAATATTGATAGGGCAATGGTAAATATCATCACCTGGATGCCCCTTGCAGCCAGGTATTCCCATAATCGCAGGGGGGTAACTGCAATTGCCCTTATGGCCCCGCTTTCCTTTTCATCAATGATGTTAAATCCCACAACCATTCCTGCCATCATAACTATCATCAGGATAATCAATATAACCGCATATTCCTTTATAAGGGAGCGGGTGTCCCCCATACTGGTTATATTATACCGGGCAATATTCCCACCTCTTGCAATATTATCTATTACCACATATGCAAGCTCCCTGATTTCCCTGTTTTCATTTCCCTCCAGTATGACCATATAACCATCGTTTTGCCGTATTATCCCGATTACGTCATCATTTGCATCCACCCTTGTCCTTACCTCATTACCCGTCTCATAAGATATTACGTTCCCGTAATCTTCAAGCTTTCCCCTGAAACTGTTTTCAAGGGTTCCGTCCACCGCAAAAGAAACGGTACTGCTTTCAAAAGATGGAATAAAAAGCCTCATTATAAAGGCTATAAGCAGGGGGGCAAAAATCATATACAGGACAACATTGTCGCGTCTTGATGCCGTGATATCTTTCAAAATGAAATTCAGGATCTTTTTCATATCCTTCCTCCACTCTTCATCAGTTTTGACCGTACAGCCAGGTAACAAAAAACAAATACGGCAGCTATCTCAATCAGGAGGATAAATATTGTTGGCCAGGGGAAATTCTCTTTTCCTGTGGAAAATAGGGCTTCCCTTACACCGAACATTACCGGGTAGGAAGGTATCCATCTTAAATAACCCGGAGAGAAGGCAGGATTAAAATATGAGATAACCGGAAGCTGTATCAGTGTCAGGGTAGTTACAGACACAACCAGGAATTCGGAGATATTCCTGAAAAACACGGAAAGTCCAAGGCCAAGCAGGTTCATAAGGATGCTTGCAAGGAGTACAATCAGCAGCAGAACCGTATAATCCGCCCTAAATCCTACAATTAACACAGTAGAAAAAAACCCGTACAGGAGCCCCATTATGGTAAGGACCGCAGTTTTGGAAAGCATATACTGCAGTGTACCCGAAGGGCTTATGCGGTATGCCCGTATGCTTCCTTCCTGCTTTTCCTCAAATACCAGCACCGCTATAAGTATAAATCCCATCATTGCTACTTCAAAAGTTATAAATACAGGGATAAAATCCTTATTGAAGGGTACCGGCAGGGAAGATTCTCTTAAGAATTCGTAATTTATACCGGCAGCTGCATCTTCCCCATTTACTTCTGCTGTTAAGGACTCCATGGCAGCTATAATGAGGTTCTGTGTTTTTTTGGCTATTTTCCCCCCGGTTATTATGTCAAATACATATTCCCCCCGGGATCCGACGGCCACTATCCCGATGGAACCCCTGTTTTTATTTACTGCCTGCCGTAAATCTTCTTCATTATCATAAAAAAGCTCTTCATCAGCTCCGCCCTGCATCAGCAGGTTTTCGAAAACTTTTCCTTCTGTGTTGTCAAAGAACACCTCATTGGGGATAATATTTATCTTTTCCGGAATAACGAAGTGGATCAGGATAATAAAGAGCGCAGCGAGGCCTATCAGGGCATAATGGAATCCGCTCCTTATGGTAACCGTAAAATCCTGGATGAAAAGGCTTGCGAATCTTTTCATTATGCCAGTTCCCTCCCGGTAAGTCTTATAAATATCTGCTCGAGGGTGGCTTCCCGGCTGTGTATGGTCTGGATATTTTCTTTGTCCAGTATCCAGTTAAACTTTTTTTTATCTTCTTCCCTGTCGAGAAAAAGTATCTCGCTCCTTAAACTGCCATTTTTCAGGTACTCTATTTTTGCCGAGCGTTCGCCGTATTTGAGCTTGAGGTTCCTGGGGGAATCGGTTACCACCAGCCTGCCGTCATTTATAAAGGCAACCCTGTCACAGAGTTCTTC
>JAFGDA010000117.1 GCA_016932375.1 Actinomycetota bacterium
AACAGAGGATAATTAAAGGCAATTAGATAAAAAGGAAATGTTATAAAAATTATTAAACTTTAAACAAAGGAAATTAATAATGAACAAATATGGTTATTTTGATGATGACAGTAAAGAGTATGTTATTAAAAAGCCTGACACTCCCTTGCCGTGGATAAATTATATAGGATTTGATAAATACTTTGGCATTATCTCTAATACAGCAGGAGGATATAGTTTTTATCAGGATGCCCGATTCAGGCGTTTAACGCGATATAGATATAACAATGTTCCGGTAGATACAGGGGGAAGATATATTTATATAAAAGATAATGATGTAGTCTGGAATCCTGGCTGGAAGCCGGTTTGTTCGTCACTGGATGAATACTCATGCCGCCATGGTCTTGGATATACGATTATAAAAGGCCAAAAAAACGGAGTAGAAGCAGAAGTAACATATTTTGTACCTCTCAAAGAAAATATGGAAATATGGAACCTTAAGCTGGCAAATAATACAAATAAAAATAAAGATATAATTCTTTTTTCGTTTGTGGAGTTTTGTCTCTGGGACGCTATGGATGATATGACTAACTTTCAGCGTAATCTTAATACAGGCGAGGTAGAAATAGAAAATGGGACTATTTTTCATAAAACTGAATACAGGGAAAGAAGAAATCATTATGCATACTTCACATGCAGCCAGAAGATAAATGGATTCGATACAAGCCGTGATGCATTCATTGGAAACTTTAATGGATTCGCAAATCCTGTAGTGGTTGAACATGGAAAGTGTACAAATTCTATCGTAAACGGCTGGTACCCTGTGGGTGTACATCAGGTTAATATTGAACTGGCACCAGGTCAAAAGAAAAATCTGCATTTTATACTTGGCTATATAGAGAACAAGGAAGACGAAAAATTCTCTGCCCCTAATGTTATAAATAAAAAATCATTTCATGCGGCAATGGAAAAATATAAGAACACTGAAGCTATAAATAAAGCTTTTGACAAATTAAAGAGGTACTGGAATGAATTACTCTGTAAATTCAAGGTAGAAACTGAAAATGAGCATGTAAATCGAATGGTAAATATATGGAATCAGTACCAGTGTATGGTAACTTTTAACCTGTCACGATCTGCATCTTTTTTTGAGTCTGGTATCGGACGCGGGATGGGATATAGGGATTCTAATCAGGATTTGCTGGGATTTGTACATATGATTCCAGAACGGTCAAGACAGAGAATACTGGAAATTGCAGGAGTGCAACTTTCTGATGGAACCTGTTACCATCAGTACCAGCCACTTACGGGTAAGGGTAACAAGGATGTAGGCGGTGGCTTTAATGACGATCCGCTGTGGCTTATAGTTTCTACCTGTTCATATATTAAAGAAACAGGCGATTACTCAATTCTTGACGGTATAGCCGGTCATCCTGATATTGAAAATAGTAAGGCTACTCTTCTTGATCATCTTTTTCTCTCTATAGAATATACTCTAAAAAACCTGGGTCCGCATAAACTTCCTCTTATGGGACATGCAGATTGGAATGATTGTCTTAATTTAAATTGTTTTTCGAAACATCCCGGGGAGAGTTTTCAAACTTACGGAGACAGGCCAGGAGGAGTTGCTGAATCAGTCATGATAGCCGGGCTTTTTCTTTATGCGTGCCGCGAGCTTATTGAGCTGTTACGTCGGATCGACTTGAATAGCAAAGTTGATAAACTGGAAAAGAGTTATAAACAAATGAATGAAGCTGTAGAAAAATATGGCTGGGATGGAGAATGGTTTTTGAGAGCTTATGATTATTATGGAGAAAAAATAGGATCCAGGGAATGCGAAGAAGGGAAAATATTCATTGAACCGCAGGGATGGTGTATTATGGGCGGTGCTGGCCTGGAGAACGGAATGGCACGTAAAGCTCTGAAGGGTGTAGAGAAATATCTTGCGACTCCTGATGGGATAATCTTAAACCAGCCTGCATATTCGCGTTATTACCTTAACCTGGGAGAAATTTCTTCTTATCCACCCGGATATAAAGAAAATGCAGGAATATTCTGTCATAATAATCCATGGATATCTATAGCCGAGACTATACTGGGTAATGGCGATAAAGCTCTTGATTATTATTTACGTATATGCCCGAGTGCTAAAGGAGAGGCCATAGAGATTTATCGTTGTGAACCATATTGTTACGCGCAGATGATTGCAGGACGTGACGCACCTTCACCCGGTGAAGCAAAAAACTCCTGGCTTACCGGCACAGCCGCATGGTGTTTTGTAAATATATCTCAGGCAATTCTGGGAATAAAACCTGACTATGACGGTTTATTGATAGATCCATGTATCCCGGGAGAGTGGAAGGAGTATAATGTAAAAAGATTTTTCCGTGGAATAAAATATAATATTACGGTAAAAAATCCTGATGGGGTTAATAAGGGAGTAAAAAGCCTGTCTGTTAATGGAAAACTGGTCAGGGGAAATTTAATCCCCTTAAATAAAGAAGAAAAGGAAGTGCAGGTTAGTGTAATTCTGGGTGATTGATAAGTGCTGCTTAATAAAGTTTTAAATAATTTTTAATAACTA
>JAFGDA010000118.1 GCA_016932375.1 Actinomycetota bacterium
GACAGGAGCGGTTATTTTGAAGGATATGCAATGTCATATATATCAACAAGTGATGAGATAAAGGTAATACCCCCGGGTAATTATAAGATTGAGTTTTATCATAATGGTGAGCCAAAGGGTACTACGCAATTTATAATTAAAAAACCGGAGGTAAGGATTTCTAAAGTGTCGCTGGCAGATGAAGTCGATGAAAATTATGCACCTTTAAATACTACGCAGCAATTCAAATCGAATGATATCATATATGCATGTGTAAATGTAGATTATTACTTTTCCGGAAACAGTCTTAAAGCAAAGTGGTATGACAGTAATGGAAACCTGGTAATAGAAACTGTAGATGACTTTAAAGCGGATTTATATGAACCTGTATGGACTGCATTTACTTTCGAAGGAGAAAACAGGGATTTGCCGGCCGGTGCGTATAAAGTGGAAATATATTTAAATGACAGCCTGTATGGTTCATATGATTTTGAAGTAGGCGATGCGCGGTCAGCAGAAGCCGGGGGCGATATTTTTAAACAGGGTAACATCTATTCCAACGAAAAGTATAGTGTGTCTTTTGCCGTGCCTGATGACTGGATATATACGGAATCAGAAAATGCTGACGGCCTTACGGTAAATCTCAATGCACAGTCAGGAGACCTGCCAGTAGCCTTTCTGTTTATGGCCAGTCCGGTAGATGATTATCCACCGGCAGGGGAGTATAAGAGTTTTGCTGACGAAATAAGTTCAGGAGTTGCAGGTGAACATAACTGGGAATTAGTTGATGTGCAGGAAAATGAATCAATTACGGAAAGAGGCTTAAAATACCATGATTTTATATATGTATTCAGGGAACAAAATAATACGGAATGGGCCGTAGTTGTATCATTTTCAGAAGCAAATAGCAGGCTTTATGTGGTGTTCGGGACTGTAATGGACAGCTATTTCGAGATGGGGGAGGCAATATATCTTGGAATCATGGAGTCACTTGATTTATAATACAAGGCCAAATATTACCCTCGCTGTTTTTTTTGGATCATGCCTTACAAAGTTTTTACTGCATAAGATATCTTCCCTGATGATTTTAATCCTGTCCGTCAGTGTGGTGCTGTCATCGGTGACAATGTAGGATTTCTTTCTTTCATGTCTCCTCAGTAGTTTTTGGGGTATTCCACCTGAATTGATTATAAGGTAATCGATCCAGCAGCCAAGGTATTTCTCGACTGCATGGAGATGACCGGTAACCGTAAAACCATCAGTCTCCCCGGGCTGGGTCATGATGTTGCACATATATATCTTTTTTGCTTTTGATGACCTTATGGCGCCGGCTACTCCTTTTACCAGTAGATTCGGGATGATACTTGAAAACAGGCTTCCGGGTCCGAGAATAATTACATCTGCTTCCCTGCAGGCCCTGAGCACGCCTTTATATGCAGGTGGATCCGGAGGGGATAGAAAGATTTCTTCGATGGCATCTGGATAATTGATAATCTTTGTCTGACCCAGAATCCGGGAACCGTCTGCAAATTTTGCGCCCAGTACAACATTTTCCAGTGTTGATGGCAGGACCCTTCCCTTTATGGAAAGGATGCGGCTTGCCTCAAGGATCCCTCTTGCAAAACTTCCGGTAATATCAGTTATTGCCGTAATAAAAAGGTTACCGAATGAGTGACCGGAAAGACCGGATTTGCCCCCGAACCTGTACTGAAAAAGCTCCGATAGCAGGGAACCGGACTCTGCAAGGGATACTATGCAGTTCCTGATATCGCCCGGGGGCAGTATATTGAAATCCTGCCTGAGGCGGCCCGAACTGCCTCCGTCATCTGTTACGGTGACTATTGCAGTTATTTCATCTGTCAGGTATTTGATTCCTTCAAGAAGGGTGGAAAGCCCTGTTCCTCCTCCTATACCAACTGTTTTTATGTTTTTTCTAATCATATCTATATAATATTAAATTTAAATCACCGGCGCATAACTGCTTTAATCATCGGTTTTTACAGGATGATTGATATTTGTGTTTTATTATATAAAATATATAAAAATAGCAACATATATCAGGAGTTATTTATTAATTTTAGGGA
The DNA here is from genome assembly GCA_016932375.1 of Actinomycetota bacterium. GTDB lineage: Bacteria > Actinomycetota > Humimicrobiia > Humimicrobiales > Humimicrobiaceae > JAFGDA01. The sequence goes on from JAFGDA010000118.1 coordinate 2,064, forward strand.
AGAAATAGGGGTAAGAAGGGTTTATGGATATAGTAATAACAGGAAATTATGAAGAAATGGGCAGGTCGGCAGCCGGCATTATTGCGGAACTCGTAAGGACAAAGCCGGCTTGCGTACTCGGATTTGCAACAGGCGGCACTCCTGTAGGAACATACAGGGAACTGATAAGGATGCACAGGGAAGAAGGTCTTGATTTTTCAAAAATAAAGACATTTAACCTTGATGAGTACCTTGGTATCGGGATGGATATTTCAAAGCCTTATGAGATTGACCAGAGTTATGCAAGATTCATGCACGAGGAATTATTTAAGCACATAAATGTCAGAAAAGAGAATATACATATCCCTGATGGTCTTACAAAAGAACCGGAAGAATTCTGCAGATGGTATGAGGAAGAGATAAAAAGGGCAGGGGGAATCGACATACAGCTTCTTGGAATAGGTGGGGACGGGCACTGGGCTTTCAATGAACCCGGTTCATCGCTTGCATCAAGGACAAGGGTCCAGGCACTGACAAAACAGACCCTTGATGATAATTATGAAAGTTTTTACAGGAAGGCCGGTATAAAAAGGGAAGATATGCCACATTTTGCACTTACCATGGGAATAGGGACCATACTTGAATCGCGGCATGCCCTTATGATAGTAAACGGGATAAGGAAAGCGGGTATTGTTTCCGAAGCTATTGAAGGACCCCTGACATCAAAGGTAACTGCATCGGCAATACAACTGCATCCGGGAAAGGTAACCATTATTTTAGAAAAGCCTGCAGCTTCGAAATTGACCTGGAGTATCGGCAAAGCATAAATTCCTGGTCTTAGCGATTATTTTTTTTAAAGTATTTAGAAAATTTCTTCGGTCTCTTCTCTGGTATAGAACAGGTTTGTATATTGTCCAGGGCTTAGTTGGCTGGTGCTGCCTAAAAGATATGATATGGCTTTTTCTCTTTCGGATATGGCGGTTTCCTCCATTTTTTTTAGTTTTTCATCTATCCCGGACTCTTGCAGCATTTTTTTTATATTTTCAAATATGAGCATATTCCCGTAGAGAAATACGCCCTCATTAAGTATCTTTGAAGCAACCATGGATTCAAAAGTATCAAAACGGAGCTGCTTTTTTACTTTCTGCAGATCCTTGATTATATAATCTATTTCTTCCCTGTAAGCCGGTCTTTTCATAAGGTAGTATTTTTCTTCATAAATTGATTTGTCAAGCTCTCTTATGGTGTTTTCGGATAAACCCGCCGTCACGATTATTATATCGAGATCCGAACCCTTGATTATTTGTCCTGTCGAAGTTTCGGGCCTCAGTTCATCGTGTGCCATATTATAAACAATGTCACCGGCAATTATGAATGTTGTTTTTTCCTTGATTTCGTCATGATTTTTCTGTGCGGTGACAACCCGGGAAAGAATTTCTTTTGAAAGACCAAGCTTATCCCTGCTTACCTTTTGAATATGACCAGAAAGAGCCCTTAAACTTGATTTTATTTTTTCCTGGTCGCCTGCCAGGCCAATGATTGCATAGGTCAGGAATTCACGGAGTATAGATGGTGATAGCCTTGCATATCCTTCAATTCTCCTGTCAAGCCTTAAATACCTGTTACCTGTTATGTTTACCGATATTTCTTTCAGGAGGTTGCAGGTCTGCCAGAGAACAAGGGGGTCAAACAGGCTGTCTTCAAGCAATTGCCTGCCTGTTATTGGCCCTTTTTCCTGCAATAACCTTATTACCTTAATTGATTCCCGCTTAAAATTCATGATATAAAATATTATTTATAAATATTATAGGTAACAATAATAAATAAAAGTGTCTTATGAGGGAATATTAGCCGAGCCTGTTTTTAATTGTTTGGGCTATTGTCCCTGCCAGGCGTTCGGTTACTCCCTGTGTGGGTCCTTCCACCATAACCCGGCATACGGATTGCGTACCCGAATACCTTACAAGAACCCGGCCTTTTTCACCGAGCTCTTCTTCGGCTTTCTTGATCGAATTCGTTATTTCAGGGTAACCGGTAAGGGGTGGTTTGCTTTTTACGCTGACATTTATTGTAACCTGGGGAAAGATTTCCATTATTTTTGAAAGCTCTGAAACAGTCTTTTTTTCGCTTTTTATAACTGAAAGAAGCTGAAGTGCAGACAGGATCCCGTCACCACTTGAATGGTGTTCCAGGAAGATAATATGCCCTGATTCTTCACCACCAAGGACAGCATCCTTCTTAAGCATTTCCTCAAGGACATACCTGTCTCCTACCTTTGACCGCGACTGTTGTATTCCCAATTTATTGAGCGCAATGGAAAGGCCCATATTGCTCATGACTGTTGTAACAAGTATGTTATTCTTTAGTTTCCCTTCTTCCTTAAACTTTTTTGCACAGATAGCCAGCACCTGGTCACCACTCAGGATGCTGCCTTTTTCATCAACCACTATAACCCTGTCCCCGTCGCCATCAAATGCGAATCCTATATCTGCGTTTAATTCCCTGACTTTTTCAGCAAGTCCTCCGGGATGAAGGGCTCCACAGTTTAAGTTTATATTTATGCCATCGGGTTCTGTATTCAATGCTGTCACATCTGCCCTCATTTCCTTAAATAATAAAGGCGCAACTCTATAAGTGGCACCATTTGCACAGTCAAGTACTATTTTCATGTTTTCAAGGCTCAGGTTTTTGGGAAATGAATATTTTAAAAATACAATATAGCGGCCCAGGGCGTCGGTCTCCCTGTAAGCTAAACCTATCTCCCCTGGCCCAGCAAGTTTTTCCTGAAGCTTTTTAGAAAAGATAAGTTCTTCAATTTGAAGTTCCTGGTCATCCATAAGCTTGAAGCCTGTTTTTGAGAATACCTTTATTCCGTTGTCCTCAAAAGGATTGTGTGAAGCAGAGATTACTATCCCTGCATCTGCATCAAGATTTGTCGTAATAAAAGCAATTCCAGGAGTTGGTATGGGACCTATGATTACCGCATCAGAACCCATTGAAGTAATGCCTGCAACAAGTGCACTTTCAAGCATATATCCTGAAAGCCTTGTATCTTTCCCTATCACTATCTTAGGTTTGTGACCTTCTTTCCTTAAAATATAGGCGACTGCCTGGCCGATCTGCATGGCCATTCCTGCAGTCATCGGGTATTTATTTGCAACACCTCTAACTCCATCAGTATCGAATAGTTCTCTCATGCTTTATTTCCTTTCTTTTTTTTCCTGGGCCTGTCTTAATTTTATAATCGTATCCGGGGGGCAAAAACCTCTTGCTGTTGAGTTTGGGTATAGAAGAACATTCCGGGAAAGCAGTGTCCCCGGTGAAGTAACGCTGTTACATCCCGTTTCCACTCCATCAGCCAGGATCGCGCCGAATTTGCGGAGACCTGTTTCATATTTTTTACCATCTATGGTCAATATGATTTTTGATTCTAAGATTTTTAGGTTTGCAAGCTTTGTCCCGGCGCCAAGGTTTACCTTACCTAAAATACTGTCTCCGATATAGGCAAAATGTCCGGCCTTGCTGCCACCGAGCATAACAGCTGTTTTCATTTCTGTTGTATGGCCCACTACACAATTGTTACCAATAATGACATTACCCCTTATGTATGCCCCCTGGCGTATTTCATTATAATCACCTATTATGGTAGGACCTTTTATAAGTGCACCTGCCTCAATAATATTTCCCCTCCCGATATATATATCATTGTCCATCAGGACGGTTCCGGCATATATTATTGTGGCATCGTCGAGTACCGCGCTATCTTTTAATACAATCTTTCCGGAAGAATCAATGGTAAAACCTGACCTTATTGCTTCGCCTTTATATATTACCGTATCCCTGCTGATAAATGATCCTTCTTCCCTTAAAACGGAGACATTTGGGGTGAGATTATTTTTTATGTATTCTTTTATGTTTTTTAGCCCATCCCATACATGTTCGGAATTGTAAAACAATTCTTTTAAATGGTTATCTTCAAGATTAAAAAAATCATCTGGTTTCAGCATATGAGTTCTCCTTTTTAAGTTTGCCTGAATTATTTTTTATTATTTACCATCCATTAAAAGTAATGAATTAATCAGGGTTTCCTTAGAAAAAATTATAAATATTTTTTCAATATTGACAATAAAATAATAAGATAATCAATTTCCGGAAAAAGGTTGGATTAAAATTATGTCTGCGGAATGTCTTTTAATCTGCAGATCCGGGTTGTCCGTAAGAAAAATCCTGGTCATATCCTGTTCCAGTAGCCCTGATGGTTCCGGCTGTGCCGGGACTTTCCATCCAGCTGGTAACTGTTTTTTTACCAAGGAGGTCTGCCAGCAGTTTTATTGATTTTACTATTGCAGCTTTGCTGGAATCAGAATCCATTCCTTTTATCATACCTCCGGCAATCTTAAAGAAATCGAGTGGCAGCTCGCTTAAAATACCATATGAGCTAAAACCTGTCCCGAAATCATCTATTGCAAACCTGCATCCTATATCTTTCAAAGTTTTAATGCATTCCCTGGCAAGCACCACATCATCAAACATTGATGATTCGGTAATTTCAAAGCCTAACTGTGAGGGACTTATTTTGCTTTTCAGGATAAGGTCTTTTATTTTTTCAAGATAGCTTTTATCTGCAAGGCACTTAACCGGAAGGTTTATAAATATGCATTTTTTACTGTCTTCTTCCAATATTTTGATTACTTTTTTCAGGGACAAATCAGTAATACTGCCTATCAACCCATTATTTTCAGCAAGTGGTATAAATGCATTCTGATGGATCAGGCCATATTTATTATCCGGAAGCCTCAGAACCGCTTCATGATATACAACACCACCGTTTTCAATTTCTATGATTGGCTGTATGTATAATTCAAACAGGTCCTTCTCAATGGCTTCCCTGAGCTTAAGTAAGATTTCAAATTTTCCACCATAGATATCCTTATCGGGTTCAAAAATGGCAAGCCGGTTTTTACCCATTTCCTTTGCCCTGTACATGGCCTTATCTGCTTTTGAGAGCACCAGGTCAGGTGAATCATCCTGGTCAACCTGGGTCAGTCCCATGCTTACAGTAAAACCGATTTTTTTGTTTTTCGAATTAATATTGAAACCGTTAATTATTTTTCTGAGCCGTTCTGCAGTAGCTTTTGCTTTTTCAAGGTCATCATGTTCGATAAGCACAAGGAATTCATCACCACCGAATCTTGCTATCATATCTTCCTTCCTTATATTCTCCCTTGCAAGGTGGCTAATGGCAATCAACACCTTGTCCCCGAAAGCATGCCCGTAACTATCATTTATTACCTTAAAATTATCAATATCCATAAAGATAAGGAAACTCCTGCCACCTCTTGATGCTTTTGCTATTGCACGTTTTAATTCCATATCGAACAATCTCCTGTTGGCGACTCCGGTAAGGATATCATGGCTTGCATAATGGGCAAGGACTGATTCATGCTTGCTTTTCAAATCAAGCATTATATTTATTTCATCTGCAAGCCTTGAAATCTCATCATCTCCATGGGCATCAACCCTTTTTGAAGGATCGAGGGATTTCCCGATCAAGTTTGTGGCATCTGAAAGATTCTGGAGCCGTGAAAGGACTGACCTATCCAGGTATATGACTATGGTAAGGCCAATTACAAAGCCTGCCAATGTAATAAACATTAAAATAAAATAAAAACTTTTAACGCCATAATTATATATATCCGGAGTCATTTCAAGCTCAAATAAAATGGATGGCCGGCCAAAATAATCATCAACCAGCAGATAACCGTTTATCTCTTTATTATTTAAATGACGGATTAAAGAATTCGACCCTTCCGGGATTTCAGCAATTATCTCTTTTGTTACAGGATTGGAATCATCGTCTATCCTTAACATCCTGATATCTGTATTTAAAGTTCCTGATATTTCCTCAAGCGTATCTTCATTTAAATAGTATCCCCATGCCATTGAGCCTGCGGCAGGTCCTGAACCATCATTTCTAAGGATTGGCTGCGAACACAGAATCACCGGATTACCAGGAATCATAATTATCCCGTAATTATTATCCGTATTTCCATCATATTGAAGAATAGCACTCCCAGGATTGAAATATTCCTTAAGTTCCGGCGGCGTATCCGTTTTTATCCCCCTGATATCATCATAGAATTCCTCGTGAACTATGGCACCTTCATTATTCATGAAGAGCATGAAGTTTATACCAAGATTATCCATTGTGGATGCTGCCAGGTTATTGTCAATATACTCCTGGTTTAAGTCATCTACAAAATAGTAGGTTTCATCCCAGGAAGACCAGTCATTTACCATTACCGAAAGAGTATCAAATCTTTTTTCCAGTAGATCCAGGACACCGTTTATCTTCTCTTCAACTTTCTGGTTCTGCAGGTTCCTGAACTCACCTAACATGCGGATTCTTGTGATGAAGGATATAGTAAGGAGGAAAAGGATAATTGTTGCAAGGATAATCAGTATTGTTTTCCTGCGCAAACTGCCTTTTAAAATGCCTTTTATATTCCCAGGCAATTAATATATCCCTTTTCTCTTAAATGTTTTTGTTAACCACCACTTTTAATTATCGGCAACCAGGACATCAGAGTTAATACTTTTTAATAATATTATTACTTTTAAATAATATTGCAAGAAAAGGCTAAAAAAGTGTCGTAGTTCAGTGATATTGCTATAGGCTAAAAAAAAGGAATAGAATAAATAAAAGGGATTTTGCGCTATTATCTTGGTGGATTATGATAGAATTAAGAAAGGTGATCGATGTCTGGAAAAATTTACATGACCATCATAGGTGCAGGTTTAATAGGATGCGCCCTTGCGTACAGGCTTTCCGGTGAGCTTGGTACAAAAAGGGATATTGTTGTTATTGAAAAAAATAACCAGGTAAATGCTGAAAACCAGTCCTCAAGAAACTCAGGCGTTATCCATTCCGGAATTTATTATCCACAGGATATAGGGCCGTTAAAAGCGGCATTATGCCTGAAAGGGAACAGGTTGCTGTACGGTTTTTGTAAAAGGTATGGCGTTCCTCATAAAAAGACAGGAAAGCTTATGGTGGCTACTGATAAAATGGAAGAGGAATACCTTGAAGATGTTTACCGTATTGCCGGGCAAAACAGGGTACCTGATGTTGAAATGATAGGTCCCCGGGAGATCTCCTGTCTGGAGCCCAATGTAACCGGTAAAAGGGCTCTTTATATCCCTACTGCAGGAATAGTAGAACCTACCTTACTGATAAAAAAACTCCATCAGCTTGCTGAAGATAACGGAGTTATATTCTTGATGGAAAATGAAGTGACAGGAATAGGGCATTCGGGAAGTGATTTTAGTATAACCATTAAATCAAGATCAGGTGACGAGGTTTTTAAGACACATATGGTAGTTAATGCTGCGGGGCTTTATTCTGATGAGATAGCAGGGATTATCAATCCGTCCAGCCCCTATATCATTGACGCAATAAAAGGCGAGTCCGCAAAGTTCTATTGTTCGGCAAGGGAGGATATCAAAATGTCCGGTCTCAATGTTTATCCCGTTCCGTTTGGATATTATCCTGATGGAGAAAAGCTCGTGGCTCCTTTCAGTGAATTCAAAAATCTCTTTTATCATGGAAGGGTTCATAAATCGGCCGGTGTCCATCTTTCACCAACCATTGATATGCAGGGAAGTGATTATATGATAGGGGATACTGTTACGGTAGGGCCTGCATATTCCAGGCCCCGGGATAAGGAAGATTATTCAAGTACAAGGGATGCCGGATACTATCACTCAATGGTAAAATCCTTTTTCCCGGGCATAAAGCCTGAAGATATCAGCCTTCACCAGGCCGGTATCAGGGCAAAGCTTTCAGGCTTCTATGATTTTGTAATAGAAAGGGACCCGGGATTTAAGAATTTTATAAATTTAACAGGCATAGATTCACCGGGTCTTACCGCGTCACTGGCAATAGCCGGTTACACAGCAAACCTGATTTTATAAACAAAATATTAAGAATTTATGGTAATATAACACTTGGCTGTTATTAAATGAATGTATAATTTACCATACGGAGTTCAAATGAATGAAATACAAAAATGCCAGGAATGTGGCAGGGTAATAAAAGAGAAAGAAAAGGAGCATGCACCATATTGCAAGGCATGTGATGAGAAACTTGATAACATGTTTGACACTATAGAGGATAACATCCTGATATTTAAAGAGCTAAGGGACAGTGAGATAAAAACGCTTGAAAAATTCGAGATCGATGATATTATCGACCTTTTTAAGAGGGTATATGAAAAATTCCGGGCTGGTGGAAGCTTTGATGAAGATAGTATAAAAGTACTTGTAAAATTAAAGGAAAAATTTGGGCTGGATGAAGCGAAAATGGGTCTTCCTTCTATTCCCGGGGTAAAATTAAGCAAAAAAGAAAGGCTTTTAAGGAACAATCA
>JAFGDA010000119.1 GCA_016932375.1 Actinomycetota bacterium
TTTAATACCTTATCTGATAATAGTACCTTTTGGAATAATATTTTCCATAGCCATCTTTAGAATTAAAACAAGTGAAGACCTGAAAATAACTTCATTCCTGGTCTTAACATGCAATATCTGGTCAATAGGATATTGTCTTGGAATAATGTCAACTGGCCTTCTGCCAAAAATTATTTTTAGCACCATAGGGTATGCCGGTTCAGTTTCTATTTCACTTTTTTTCCTGATCCTGTCAGCAAAGCTCGCTGGTTTTGAGCGGCTTCTTAGAAAAGAAATCCTTATTATACTGGCGTTAAAACCGGTTGCCGATTTTTTAATGAATACGGTTAACAACATCACGGGACTGGCAGGGGGCAATTTCATAATTAACCAAAACGGCGCCCTCGAAATAGTACATGCAAAATTTTACGGAATCTTTTTCTGGATATGGCTTGGTTTTGACGGGTTGCTGGGCATCATAAGTGTAATCTTTTTATTTATTGTCCTCGCAAAAGGGTACAGGTTCTTCAGGAAACAGGTTACCGCATAGTTAAATCTTCTGCAGATCTTGCAATAATTGCCGATGCAGTTCTTGCCCATCATGAAAACTGGGACGGCAGCGGTTACCCGAGAGGTTTAAAAGGTCACAGGATACCTCTTTTATCCCGTATAATCTCGATAGTTGACTCTTATGATGTCATGAGGAGTAAAAAACCATATAAAGATGCTATAAACAAAGAAGAGGCAATTACCCAGATGGTAGAGAATTCAGGTACAAGATATGACCCGGATCTTGTAAAAATTTTTATCAGCATAATAAAGGGAAAAAATAATGACACCCGGTAAATATTCCTTTTAATTTGAATCAATACGGCAAGGGGATGCTGTTTTAACACCTTTATGACCTGCAGTAAATACTCATGAATCCCCGATAATTCTTAAAAATATTTTCACAATTTCAGGGTCAAATTGAGTACCCGAACAAATCTTCAGTTCTCTTATTGCTTCCTCTTCACTCAGCGCTTTCCTGTAGGGCCTGTCATTGGTCATGGCGTCATATGCATCTGCTACAGCAAGTATCCGTGAAATTATCGGTATTTCATCATTTTTCAAACCATGGGGATACCCGGTTCCGTCCCACCTTTCATGGTGACTCAGTATCGCACCGGCAACCGGGGCCAGTACCCTTGAAGACAGTGCTATCCTGTACCCGATTTCCGAATGTTTTTTTATGGTATCATATTCCCTTTTACTCAACCTTGCAGGTTTTAGGATAATATTATCAGGTATTGCTATCTTTCCGATATCATGAAGTTTTGCGAGCAGTACCAGTTCATCAAGCTTGGACTCCGATAATTTTAATACCTTTCCGGTTTTCATGGTAAGCGATACGAGCCTGTTTCCATGTTCTTCTGTTTCATAATCCCTTTCCTCGAGTGCTTTTTTCAGGGAATCTATTATTGAGCTGTGTGCACTTTCATTAACATTTAATTTATGTTTGCCCATTTTTTCTTCAGCAGTTTTTATTAAAACCTTTACGCTTTTATCGTTTTTACTTTTGACCGAGTGCCCAAAAGAAACACTCAGCGGCAGGGTCGAAGAACTATTTTTAATAAAAACTTTTTCAAGCCTCTCTATTATTTTTTTTACGTCTTCCTTGCTTGTTTTTGGCATAAGCACTGCGAATTCACCGCCACTCCACCGTACCAGGATATCATCTTTCCTGAAAAAATCTTTTGATATTTCTGATATTTTCCTGATAAGCCTGTCTCCCCGCTTAATACCAAATGTATCATTTATTATCTTAAGCCCATTGATATCAAAAAATATCAAGGCAAGAGGATACTGCCTCGGTGTATCAAGCCTCTTTAATTCTTCTTCAAAATAGTTTTTATTATATAGCCCTGTTAAGTTATCATGAAAATATAAATATTTTATCTTTTCTTCAGCTTTAATACGTTCTGTAATATCCCTTACTATACCTTCATAATATACGGAATTCGAATCCTCTTTTACAACCCTTGAGTTTATTTCCACCCAGATTGGAGTTTTGTCCTTCTTTTTCAGTTGTGTTATAAAAGGTTTACCCCTTTTATCCGGTTCAGGCCTGCTATCAGGAGAAAGGTAAAGGTCCCTTGTATTTACTGAAAGTAATTCCTCCCTGCTCCCATAACCGAGCATTTCTACAAGTGACCTGTTCACATCAATGTATTTTCCATCAACAGTGCTCCTATATATGCCATCAAGAGAATTTTCGAATAACGACCGGTACTGTCTTTCACTTTCTATTAATTTTTTTTCAGCATTCCTTATGCTGGTGAGATCAAGAATAGAAATAAGTATCCTGGACCTGGTTTTTTCGTAGCCAGGCATAACTATCAGGGTGAGGTATATGTTAATTGTCTTTCCGGTTACAGTCCTGTTTACTGTTTCTCCTTCAAAAAGGGTTTTCCCGTCAGCTACTGCAAGAATCTCATCTATAAAAAAATCAGTGGCATCTTCAACCAGGCAAATACCCAAGCCTTCTAACAGATCGGATTTTGTTCTTGCTTCATATAATTTAAGTGAAGCTTTATTGACATTTTTAATACCAATCTGCTTTATGCATTCCTTTAATTTTTCAGGGTGTTCTTTCAGGTATTTCCTGATATCGCTTACCCCTGTATTCCTTATTCCCATTATATATTTAACTGCACCTGAAAAATCCTCTTCCCACATCGATACTGGTGAATTCTCAAAAAAAGTTTTATATTTTTTTATATTTTCAAGTACTCTTTTCTGGTTGTTTTTATAATCCGTGATGTCAATTGCCACAGTCCTGAGCCCCCTGAATCTCCCCCTGTCATCCCTTATTGGATTACTTCTTGAAATGATTGGAAAAGTCCTGCCATTTTTCCTTTTGATTCTATATTCCTGTGGGTCAATTCTGTCTTTTTTAATAAGCATTTCCACATTCTTCTTCATCTTTTCCCTGTCACAGTCTGCAGTCATTTCGAATATATTAAACTTTCTTTTTTCGAATTCTTCAGGAGTATATCCTGTAAGCTCAAATCCCTGGTTATTTGTATATAAAATATCCCCCTGCTCGTCTGTCTCAATGACTATTTCGGGTAGCAACTGCACAAGTTTTTCAAAGCGTTCCTTGCTGTTCTTCAGGTTTGAAA
>JAFGDA010000018.1 GCA_016932375.1 Actinomycetota bacterium
ACAACATACCGGGGGTTACCGGAATAGGGCCAAAGACTGCTGTAAAGCTTGTAAATAGTTATGGCAGCCTGGAAAGAATTTATGAAAACCTTGATAAAAACGCCAGTGAAAAATTAAAGCAGACTCTTGCGGAAGGAAAGGAAAAGGCTTTTTTAAGCAGGGATCTTGCAACCCTCAGGAATGACCTGAGACTGGATATTGATAAAATATTTGTGGAAAATTCAAGGAATATAGATATTTCAAAAGTCAGGCAGGTATTTGAAAGCCTTGAATTTAAAACCCTTATAAAGAGGCTTCCAGGCTTAAAGGGCAAGGCAAAACCTGCAAGCGGGCAAGAACCGTTAAAAACCCTTTCGCCTGATATAAAACCTGTACCGGTGACCTGCACTACCAATTTCAGGGAAATGGCAAAAGATAATAATATGAAGGTTTACATGATTCTTACCGGTGCCCCGGAAAAACCCGAAGGTATTATGCTGTATTTCGGGAAAAAAGAAGCATATCCCATAAGCTGGAAGGATATGAAAGACCGGGATACAGGTGAAAAGATAACCGGAGTTATGGAAGATGAAGATATATCAAAATCAGGTTTTGATTTCAAGGCAATATATAAGGTCCTTAAGAAGAAAGGTATAAACCTCGGTGGAAAGCTATATGATTACCGGCTGTTTTATCTTATCCTTAATCCTCTTAAAGCCGATGTAAGTCTTGGTTATATAGCACAAAGCCTCCTGAAAACGGATATCAGGGCCTTTATCCCGGCAGGAAAAACTGAGCTGGAAGAAAATAAAAATGACAGCGGGGGTAGCGAGGCCGCAGAAGTAAATTTGTCTGGAAACAGCCAGCTCAGCATGGATTTTGAAGACACCAGAAAAAATGAAGAGAATAACGCCAGAGATTTAAAAGAGGATCTGCACATGGCCCTTGGCAGCATAAGCCTGTACCCCAGCATTGAAAAAGAGCTTGTCCAGAAAATGGCCGGGGAAGACCTTGAAAAAGTTTACTGGGAGATAGAGGAACCCCTGCTTACGGTGCTTACCGGGATGGAGCTAAAGGGAGTGGCAATAGACCTTGAATACCTTTCCGGGCTGATAGATGATTACGATAAGGAAATAAAATCCCTTACCGGGGAAATATACCGGCTTTGCGGTGAAACTTTCAATATAAATTCTTCCCAGCAGCTATCAGGAATATTATATAAAAAGATGAAGCTTCCTGTAGTAAAGAAGACAAAAACCGGTCTTTCAACGGACGCTTCATCGCTGCAGGCAATCTGCGGAAGCCACCCTGTAATTGATAAGATACTGCGCTACAGGGAAAAAACCAAGCTGAAAAATACCTATATAGACGTACTTCCCGTCCTTGTGGATAAAGATGATGGCAGGGTGCATACTACTTATCACCAGCTCGGCACCACTACCGGCAGGATAAGCAGTAGTGATCCCAACCTGCAGAATATCCCAATCCGGACAGAATACGGAAAGCAGATAAGGAAAGCTTTTATACCAGGCAAGGGTTACGATCTTCTTCTTGCGTCCGATTACTCACAGATAGAGCTGAGGGTCCTTGCGCACCTGTCAGGAGATGAAAACCTTATAGATGCTTTTAAAAGGGATGAAGATATTCATACCCGTACTGCTTCAGAAATATTCGGGATAAAATATGATGAGGTAGGAAATGAGCAGAGGAGGATGGCAAAAACAATTAATTTCGGGATAATCTATGGAATGACTGAATACGGCCTGGCGGCCAGGCTTTCCATTTCAGATGATGAAGCAAGGGATTATATAGACCGTTATTTTAAAAGGTACTCGGGGGTAAAGCAATACATAAAAAGCCTCATAGATTCTGCTTACAGGAATGGTTATTCTTCTACAATGTTCGGAAGGAAAAGATATATCAGGGAACTTGGCAGCAGTAACGGAAGGTTAAGAAGCTTAGGGGAAAGGTTTGCGGTAAATACGCCCATACAGGGAAGCGCAGCAGATATCATGAAAATTGCCACCGTGGCATTATATAAAAACCTTGAAAACGGCATGATTGACAGCAATATAATATTGCAGGTTCATGATGAACTTGTGCTGGAAATAAAATCTGGGGATGAGCAAAGAGTTAAAAGAATAGTTAAGGATTCCATGGAAAACTGCGTCGAATTAAGGGTAAAACTGAAAGTTGATATGGCAACAGGGGGAAATTGGTATATTTAAAAAAATATTTTATAATATTGATAATTGTCGGGTAGCATGGTATCCTTTGTGATTATGTAAATTGGAGGTAAGATTTATTAAACATGGGTAAAAACAATTTTGACATCGAGCTTACGGAAGAAAATTATCTGGTAGAGAATGAAAAAGGGGAAATGGTTCCTAATTATGAGCTGACCATGGTCAGTTTTAACGACGGCGATATAGTAAAGGGGAGAGTTGTAAAAATAGATAAGGATGAGGTACTGGTAGATGTCGGATTCAAATCCGAGGGAGTCATTCCGGTAAATGAGTTATCGATAAGGAACAATGTCAAACCTGAAGAAATACTTAACATCGATGATGTTATAGAAATAATGGTTCTCCAGAAGGAGGACCAGGACGGAAGGTGCATATTATCGAAAAAAAGAGCCGAAGTAGAACAGAATTTTGACAGGGTAGAAAAAATATATGAAAGCGGAGAGACGGTGGAAGGTGAAGTGATAGAGTGCGTCAAAGGGGGCCTGATAGTTGACATAGGCTTAAGGGGTTTTCTCCCTGCTTCGCTTATCGATGTCAGGAAAACCAGGGAGCTGGCTTCCTATATAGGGGAAAAATGCGCCTGCAAGATTATCGAGGTTGACAGGAACAGGAACAATGTAGTGCTTTCAAGGAAAGCAATAATCGAAGACGAAAGAAGGGAACAGAGAAAAGAAGTACTGGACAAGATGGAGATCGGGCAGATCAGGAAAGGTGTAATTACCAGTATAGCTGATTTTGGCGCCTTTGTTGATGTAGACGGGGTAGATGGTTTGGTACACATATCCGAACTCTCCTGGAACCATGTCAAGCACCCTTCGGAAGTTGTTGAGGTAAACCAGAAAGTGGATGTGGAGATACTTGATATAGACGCTGAAAAGCAGAGGCTCTCACTGGGGCTTAAACAGACCCAGAAGGACCCCTGGATGGAAAAGATTAAGAAATATACGATAAAGGATGTCATTCAGGGAAAAGTTACAAGGATAGTAAAATTCGGGCTTTTTGTCCAGATAGAGGATAACCTGGAAGGCCTGGTACACATATCGGAATTAAGTGAAAACCCGGTAAGGAGACCCAGTGATGTTGCAAGAATTGGTGACGAACTTATAGTAAGGATAATAGATATAGATTTTGACAAAAGAAGGATGGCCTTCAGTGTAAGACAGGTAGAAAACCCTGTTGAAGAAAAAATAGAAGAAGAAACAGGTAAAACCAGCGAGGCGGAAGAGGAATCCGGTCCCGTAGATAAAAAAGAAGAAGAGACCGAAGCGGAAGAACAATCAGGTATGGAGGATGAGAAAGAAGACTCCGGGCCTGTGCCCGAAGAAAAAGCTCCTGTAGCAGACGAAGAAAAAAAGAAAACAGATGAAACAGCAAAAAATGAAGAATACAAGAAAAAGCAGATGAGGGAAATTCTTCAGGAGTTGAAAGATGAAGCGAGGGAGATGAAGGACGAGGCGGACCTGGAATAAACCTTAAAACGGGATTATAGGCAGTTAAATGACCGTTCCCTGATTTAAAGAAGTTCAATAAAAGATAAGGCAATAATACAAAATAAAACCCGTCAGG
This sequence comes from Actinomycetota bacterium, assembly GCA_016932375.1. GTDB lineage: Bacteria > Actinomycetota > Humimicrobiia > Humimicrobiales > Humimicrobiaceae > JAFGDA01. Next base: position 3,792 of record JAFGDA010000018.1, read on the forward strand.
TTGAATATATACAGGCAAAGATTTATGCGATGCATTCTTGTTTGTATAGGTATCTGGATTTTAATTTCCAGATTATTTCAAGGAAAAAATCATAAGTACAAGCTATATGCCGGACACTGTATGTATGGCATATCTCTCGCATCAAAATTTTCCATGGTTTATAAATATTTTTAAAATAATTTCCCGGTATTTTTTGTTTGACCTGTGAAATAAAACCAAATATCTATTATTATAATAATTGGATGTAAAAATAACATTAAAAGGATTATTCTTTGAACTGGAATAATCTGGTTTTTATGGGGCTGGATACAGGATAGCAATTTATGTAAGGAGGGGACAATAACAGTAATAGGGATAACTGGAAAAATTGCATCTGGTAAAAGCCTTATGGCAGGATACATACAGAAGTTAAGGGAAAATACTGAGATACTGGATGTTGATGAAATTGCCAAAGGAATATATAAAAAACACGGGGAAGTAATGCCACTGCTTAAAAATGCTTTTGGAGATGATATTATTGGCAGGGACGGCAATATTATATACAAACGTCTTGCAAAAGCAGTATTTTCAGACCCCCTCAAATTGGAGAAAATCAACAGCATAATGTTTCCATTTATCAGGAAAGAAGTAAGCAGGTTGGTTTCAGGTAGTGCCGGGCGGGATTATGTGGTAATTGACGCCGCCGTGTTATTTGATGCAGGTCTTGAAAGGCTTTGCGACTATATAATTCTGGTTGTTGCTGATGAAAAAACAAGGGAAAATTTTTTAAGGAATAAAAATATGCCCCACAATGAGATAAAACTAAAGGTAGGGGGCCAGTTCATAAAAATAGAACGGGAAAAAATTGACTTTGAAGTTGTGAATTACGGAACCAGGGAAATGCTTTTTGGGAAAACAGCAGAAATAATAAGAATGATGGAAGAGGAAGTTAAAAAGAATAAAAATGGAAAGCAATAGATTCCGGCTGATTTCAAATTACCTGCCGCAGGGGGACCAGGGCAGGGCAATAGAGCAGCTTACGGAAGGCCTTGAAAATAACCTTAAGTTCCAGAGCCTGCTGGGGGTCACCGGGTCTGGAAAGACATATACGGTTGCAAATGTAATAGAGAATCTTCAATTACCGGTTCTTGTCATAGCTCCCAATAAAACCCTTGCAGCACAGTTATGCAATGAGTTCAGGGAATTTTTTCCAAAAAATGCGGTGGAGTATTTTGTAAGCTATTATGATTACTACCAGCCGGAGGCATATCTCCCGGGAAAGGATATGTATATCGAAAAAGATACTTCCATCAATGAGGAGATAGAAAAACTAAGGCTCTCAACAACCAATTCACTTTATACAAGGTGTGACGTAATAGTGGTTGCAAGTGTATCATGCATATACGGGCTTGGTTCTCCTTCCGAATACGAAAAGCAGAGAGTGATACTAAGGAAAGGCAAAGAGTTTCCCAGGGAGGAGCTGATAAGCAGGCTTGTAAATATAAGATATGAAAGAAACGATTATGAGTTTACAAACGGCAAATTCAGGGTCAGGGGCGATACGATTGAAGTTTATCCTGCTTACCAGGAAAGCGCAGTAAGGGTCCAGATGTTCGGTGATGAAGTTGAAAGGATTACCGGGTTTGATCCTGTATCAGGCCAGGTTCTTGGCGAAAGTGATACTTATATAATATCCCCTGCAACACATTTCCTTGCAACAGCAGAATGGGTTGAGCGTGCACTTAGAACAATAGGGGAAGAGCTTGATGAAAGAATAAAATACTTTAAAAAGGAAGGTAAGCTTCTGGAAGCGCAGAGGATAGAATCCAGGACAAGATATGATATGGAAATGATTGCGGAGCTTGGTTTCTGCGGCGGTATAGAAAATTATTCAAGGCACATCCTCGGGAAAAGACCTGGAGAGCCGCCAAATACACTGCTTGATTTTTTCCCTGATGATTTCCTGATGATAATAGATGAATCACACATAGCCATACCACAGATAAGGGGCATGTTCGAGGGGGACCGCTCAAGGAAGCAGACTCTTGTGGACTACGGATTCAGGCTGCCTTCAGCGTTAGACAACAGGCCGCTGCGTTTTGAAGAATTTATAGAAAAAGTAAGAAGGCTTATATTTACATCTGCGACACCGGGCACTTATGAAAGAAAAATTAGCTCAAAAATAGTCGAACAGATAATAAGACCCACGGGGCTCATTGACCCCATGGTAGAAGTACGACCTACGAAAGACCAGGTTTTTGACCTAATCTCGGAGGTTAAGAAAACAGTAAATCGCAATGAGAGGGTGCTTGTCACAACGCTTACAAAAAAAATGGCCGAGGACCTGACAGATTATCTTTCATCCCGGGACATTGAAGCAAGATACCTCCATTCCACCATTGATACCCTCGAGAGGGTTGAGATACTGAGGGGTTTGAGGACAGGGGAGTTCGATGTGCTTGTGGGGATAAATCTTTTAAGGGAAGGGCTTGACCTGCCGGAAGTTTCGTTAATAGCGATACTTGATGCGGACAAGGAGGGGTTCCTACGTTCAGAAACATCGCTTATACAAACCATAGGACGGGCTGCAAGAAATGTGAACGGGAAAGTTATCATGTATGCCGACAATATAACACCCTCTATCAGGAAAGCCATCGAAGAGACTGACAGGAGGAGGGAGCTGCAATCAGCATTCAACAAAGAGCATGACATCATACCTACTACAATTAATAAGGCGGTTTCAGATATATTATATGGCAGCGGGGTAAGGACGGCAAAACAGGGTAAAAAGGATTCACTCGTAAGGGAGGATTCAAAAAAATTCAGCGAGAAAAAGTTACTGTCAATGGGCATGGATAAGATATTTTCCGTTATAAGCGGACTTGAAGAAGAAATGTACCTGGAAGCAAGGGAACTCAATTTTGAGAATGCAGCAGCCATAAGGGATGAAATAAAAAGGATAAAGAAAATAACCGGAATACAGTCCGGGATTAACCCTGCAGACAAGAAAGCTTCAGGAAAAAAAGGATCACTCCTGAAGTAATATTAAAAACATTATGAAATAAAACGTGCAAAGAAATAATCATAAATGAAAGAAGACATATACATAAAAGGGGCCAGGGAACACAACCTGAAGAATATAACCCTGAGGATCCCGAGGGATAAATTTATAGTTTTTACCGGTGTAAGCGGTTCGGGGAAATCATCGCTTGCCTTCGATACAATATATGCGGAAGGGCAGCGCAGGTATGTGGAATCCCTGTCTTCTTACGCAAGGCAATTTTTGGGCCAGATGGATAAACCTGACGTAGATCTCATAGAAGGCCTTTCCCCGGCAGTGTCCATAAACCAGAAGGGCGTATCAAAAAACCCGCGTTCCACTGTGGGGACAATAACAGAGATATATGATTATTTAAGGGTATTGTATGCGCGGATCGGCATACCATATTGTTATATCTGCGGAAAACCAATATCGAGGCAGACTGTAGACCAGATGGTTGACCGTATAATGGAGCTTCCTGAAGGAACCAGATTCCAGGTACTCTCACCAATAATCCGCGGAAGAAAAGGAGAGTATTCAAAGACCTTCGAGAACATCAGGAAAGACGGTTATGTCAGGGTAAGGGTTGATGGAAATATATATGAACTTGACAGTGATGCCGGTTTTAACCTTGATAAAAATATAAAACATGATATAGAGATAATAATAGACCGCCTGAAAATCAGGCCTGATATAAGGAAGAGGTTATCGGAAGATATAGAGATATCCCTTAAAGAAAGCGGCGGGATAGTCTACATACAGGACATGGATGACGAAAGGATAATAAGCTTTTCAGAAAACTTCTCCTGTGTGGATTGTGGAATAGATTTTGAGGAGCTGACCCCAAGGATGTTTTCATTTAACAGTCCATACGGAGCATGCCGGGAATGCGGGGGCCTTGGCATAAGCAGGGATATAGACCCGGATCTTATAGTGGAAAACCCCAATTTGAGCATAATGGAAGGGGCGGTACCATATTTTAAAATGAATTATTCCAACTATTATTCCCAGCTTATGAACAGTCTTGCCGAAGAATATGGTTTTGACCTTTATGCTCCTTTCAGGGACCTGGGTGAAGAAGCTAAAAAAGTGATACTTTACGGGACCAATGGAAGAAGGTTGAAAATCAGGTACAGAAACCTTAAAGGTAAGGTTTATAATTATTATATAAAATTCGAGGGACTTGCAAACAATATCAGCAGGCTGTATCTTGAAACCGAATCAGAGCATCAGCGCGATAAAATAGAAAAAGTCATGAATAACTCTCCATGCAGGAGCTGTAATGGAAAAAGGCTCAGGCCTGAGAGCCTGGCAGTAAAAATAAAAGGCCTCTCAATAGCTGATCTTTGCGGTATGACGGTTGAGGAAAGCACCGGATGGCTAAAGGGTATTGAGCTGGATGAAAGGGAGACCATGATCGGCGGGAGGTTGATAAAAGAGATCATTGAAAGGCTTAATTTTTTAAAAGATGTTGGCCTTGGTTACCTTACCCTTGACAGGAGAGCCGGAACGCTTTCGGGCGGGGAATCCCAGAGGATAAGGCTTGCAACACAAATAGGTTCAGGTCTTGTAGGTGTGCTTTATATTTTGGATGAGCCGAGTATCGGGCTTCACCAGAGGGATAACAAAAAGCTAATCAGCGCCTTAAAAAGATTAAGGGATCTCGGGAATACGATAATAGTTATCGAACATGATGAAGAAACCATGAGGCAGGCCGACCATATTGTAGACATTGGCCCCGGTGCAGGGATACATGGAGGGGAGATAGTGTTCAATGGTACGCTCGAAGAAATATACGCTTGCCGCCGTTCGATCACCGGGAAATATTTAAAGAGGGAAAAATATATACCGGTACCAGTGGCCCGGAGAGAAGGAAACGGGAATAAAATTATAATAAGGGGAGCCAGGGAGCATAACCTGAAAGACATAGATGTACCTATTGAACTGGGGAAGCTGATAGCAGTCACAGGTGTTTCAGGCTCTGGGAAAAGTACGCTTATAAATGAAATACTTTATCCTGCCCTTTCAAACAGGCTTATGAGGACCAGGTACAGGACCGGCGGTCACGACGGCATATCAGGTGTTGAAAATATTGACAAAGTGATAGTAATAGACCAGTCTCCAATCGGAAGGACACCACGTTCCAATCCTGCTACCTATACCGGGGTGTTCACATATATACGGGAGCTTTTTTCAAGGACTCATGATGCAAAGCTCAGGGGTTACAGGCCCGGAAGGTTCAGTTTCAATGTAAAGGGCGGCAGATGCGAAGCATGCAATGGGGATGGTGTGATAAAGATTGAAATGCATTTTCTTCCTGACGTGTATGTACCTTGTGAAGTCTGCAAGGGAAAGAGGTTTAACAGGGATACCCTTGAGATAAAATATAAAGGGAAAAACATAGATGATGTCCTCAACATGACTGTTGAAGAAGCCGGGATATTTTTTGAGAATATCCCGAATATCAGCAGGAAACTCGGGCTCCTTGATGAAGTTGGGCTTGGCTATATAAAACTTGGCCAGTCATCCACAACGCTTTCCGGCGGGGAAGCCCAGAGGGTCAAACTTTCGACAGAGCTTTCCAGAAGAAGCACAGGGAGGACTCTTTACCTCCTGGATGAACCAACTACGGGCCTTCATTTTGAAGATATAAAAAAACTTCTTAAAATACTTGACAGGCTGGTTGAGGCAGGAAACACAGTACTTGTGATAGAGCATAACCTTGAAGTAATAAAAACTGCCGATTTTATAATAGACCTTGGTCCGGAAGGCGGTGACAGGGGAGGGGAGGTGATTGCCCTTGGTACACCGGAAGAGGTTTCTTTAAATAAGCGTTCATATACGGGCAGGTTTATAAAGAAATGCCTTGATGAAAACCTTACGGGTTCCAGGATATGAAAAGCCAGATGGAAAAATGCGATAAAAATAAAAACATTACAAATTCCACCAACATTAAACCTTCGGATGAATGTGTCAGTAAAAAACCCTGGGTAAGCATCCCGTTAAAGCCAGGGGTATATATCTTCAGGGACCTAAAAGGTAAAGCAATATATATTGGAAAAGCAAAAAATCTCCGTAAAAGGGTAAAAAGTTATTTTCAGGGGAAAAACCGCAGCAATCTTTATAATAAACCGGCCGGTTTTGCGGGCCTTATAAATTCGATAGATTATATTGTAACCACAAATGAAGTAGAAGCGCTTATACTTGAGGGCAACCTTATAAAAAAGAACACCCCCAGGTATAACATCAGCCTTAAGGATGATAAATCATATCCCTTTATTGCCGTTACCGGGAATGAGAAATATCCAAGGGTATTCCTTACGAGGAACAGGAACATAAAGGGTGCAAAGTACTTCGGTCCCTATACTGAAACAAGGGCCGTAAGAAAAGTACTGGAATACCTTAGAAAAATATTCCCCATAAGGGATTGTAAAAGACCTGTACCGGGCAAGGGCAGGAAAGGTCCCTGCCTTAATTACCATATGGGGTTGTGTCCGGCTCCCTGCAGCATGGAAGTTGACGAAAATGATTACCGCAAAAACATTGAATACATCAAACTTTTCCTGAAAGGAAAAGACAGCAGTATATTAAGCAACCTAAAATCCGCCATGAAAGATTATGCATCAAGGAATGAATTTGAAAAGGCTTCCATAATCAGGGACAGGATAAATGACATAAACAGGCTTTATGAAAGCCAGAGAATCTTTTTTGACAGCAGTGAAGCATGGGATTTCATTGGTCTTGCAAGAGAGGGCAGTACTTCCGTAGTAAGCATGTTTGCCTACCGCAACGGGAATCTTGCCATGGTAAATAACTTTGTCCTTGAAAATACGATTCATTTAGAAAATGAGGAAATAATTCCGGGTTTTATTTACAGTTATTACGAGGATATGAATAATCTTCCTTCAATTATCTATATCCCGGAGGAGATAAGCGAAAGCAGGCTTATAAAGGAATGGTTCAAAAAGAAAAAGGGCAGGAGTATCGATATCAGGGCTCCCCTTTCAGGAGAGAAAAAGCGCATTATGGATATGGCTGTAAATAATTCAAGATTGTACCTTGAAAAAAAGAAGTTTGAAAAGGATACGGGCCACAGCCAGGCATACAGGGACCTGATAAAGTTAAAGGAAGTACTGGGGCTGAAAAACATCCCCCGCAGGATAGAATGTTATGATATTTCCAACCTTAAGGACACTTTTCCTGTTGGCTCGATGACAGTTGCATATGATGGAAAGCTTGCCAGCCAGGATTACCGCCGTTTCAGGATAAGGAAGGTCCGCGGCCAGGATGACTGCAGGATGCTTGAAGAGGTAATCAGCCGGAGACTAAGATACCTCAAGAAACCATTTAAGGTTGAAATGAGCGGCTTTTTTGGAAAGCCTGACCTTATTGTAGTAGATGGCGGAAAGGCCCAGTTCAACACAATACACCGGGTTCTAAAAAATGAAAAACTTGATAATGAAATTGACCTTGCGGGCATTGCAAAAAAAGAAGAGACCATATACTGCAGCAGGTTTGGAAACGGTATAAAATTCGACTATGGAATGGATTATGCCAGGATAATAATTAAAGTCAGGGATGAAGCCCACAGGTTTGCGGTGAACTATCATAGAAAATTAAGGGACGATTATATGACAAATTCCCTTCTTGATGGTATAAAAGGCATTGGAGAAAAGAAAAAACAATATATATTGCAAAGTGCCGGATCCCTGAAGTACCTTAAAAATATGTCAGCAGATGAACTTATGAATATAAAAGGCATAAGCTGCCGGGATGCGGAAAAAGTATTCAGGAGTTTACACAGGTAACCAAAGGTGATTAGAGTGTTAAGATGGTTTCTG
>JAFGDA010000120.1 GCA_016932375.1 Actinomycetota bacterium
AGCATTATAAATATTATACCAATAATAAAAAATACAATCATTATAATGCCTCCTCCGCTTCCCTGGCTTCTTGAAGACCTCCTGGCTCTAAAACCAGATCCGCCAAAAAACATAAACCTCATCATAACGTTACCTGCAATAGAGACCATCCCTACCAGGACTACTATTATTGTCCCAAGAAGTATATCATAATTTTTAATATGTGAAAGTTCATGTGATATAACTCCCTTTAATTCTTCATTACTTAACCTGTCTATCAATCCACGGGTAAGTACTACCACACCATTATCAGGGTTACGGCCAGTTGCAAAAGCGTTTAACCCAGGTTCTTCAATGATGTAAATCTTTGGCACAGGAATACCGGCAGCTATGGATAGTCCCTCAACCATGTAAAAAACCCCCGGATTTTGTCCGCGTGTCAGGGGTTTTGCCCCTGTCATCTTAATAACTGCCCTGTCACTGAAATAATAGCTCCCGAAGCTTGCAATAATTGCCATTATCAGCGCAAGGCCCATTAATATAACCGGGAAGATGCCTCCTTCTCCATAAAAATGATCCAGGTAAAATCCTATCAAATACCCAAGCAGCGATATTACAAAAACAAATCCTGCAATTATAAGCGCTGTCTTTATCCTGTTTTTGGAAATATTTTCATACATATCTTATTTTATGGAACCTGTCATCAAAGATTAGAACTGAACCCTTACCGGACCTCTAACAGCAGGCTCTTTTAGTTCAAAATAATCCTTACCGGTAAAACCAAACATCCTTGTAAAAAGATTCCCCGGAAAGGTCTGCATCCTTGTATTGAGTTTCATGACCATATCATTATAGAACTGTCTTGCATATGTAATATTGCTCTCTATACCATTAAGTTCTTCCATAAGCCTGAAGAAGTGCCGGTCAGCCTTTAGGTCAGGGTATCTTTCCGAAACAGCAAATAATGACTTCAGGGTATCGGTGATGACATTCTCTGCCTTTGCCTGTTCGGATACGGTTTTTGCATCAATGCCCATCTTTCTTGCACTTATGACTTTTTCCAGGGTTTCCTTCTCATGTGCGGCATATCCTTTTACTGTCTCCACCAGGTTGGGTATCAGGTCGTACCTCTTATTTAACTGTACATCAATCTGGTGCCAGGCATTGTCTGCTTTATTCCGTAATGATATTATTGAATTATAAATCCCCATGGCCGTGCCCAGCAATACAATTATTACAACTATTATTAGCACAATAAGGACAACCATTCCTATTACCATTTACTACCTCCATTTTTTATTTCCAAAATGATATACTACTTTTCATTGTTCTAAAAATGAACAACAATAAATTATATCATATTGACAACGGAAAAATATAATCACGGAAAAGTCCCTGACATCTAAAATTCTTTTTATTTTTACACATATGGCAATTTATGATATATTTCTGCTATTGTCTTTATGGCATTGCTTGATTATGGCTCTTGATTCAAATATATTCTCGGGAGGAATTGATGGACGATAATTACTGTTTTCAAAACAGGGTAATGGGACTTATTTCCGGAAACGGTGCAGGCAAAACAACCCTTTCGGAATGCCTGCTTTATAATTCCGGGGCAACCGACAGGCTTGGAACCGTAGAGGGTAAAAATACAATTTCGGACTTCAGTCCCCTTGAGACCAAAAAGGGATTCAGCATCAGTTCCAGCATACTGCATTATCAATGGAAAAAGGTTAACGTCAATTTGATTGATACACCCGGCTATATGGATTTTATAGGACAATCGCAGTCATCCCTGAAAGTAGTAGACAGCATAATGCTCGTTGTTGACGCAAAATCCGGGATCCAGGCACCTACGGAAATGATAATTGAACTAATAAAAAAAGATATAAAACCAATGTTCTGTATATTGAATAAAATGGACCTGGAGAACCTGGATTTTCCCAAAACCATTGAAGAGATAAAGAAGAATTACAATTTAAAACTGGTGCCAGTAACAGTACCTGCTAATAGTGGTGAAAATTTTTCAAAGGTTATAGATATATTGAAGAACCAGGCATATGAATATAAGCCAGGTTCTTTTAAAGGTTCAAAGACAGATATAGACCCCGGTCTTAAAGATAGCATCGAGAAAAGTCACGGGGAACTTGTGGAATCCATCATAGAAACAGATGACGAACTTTTAAGCAGGTATCTTGAAGGTGAAGAAATTGATTCCGGTACTTTAAATACGGTTTTAAAGAAAGCAGTCCTGGCAGGAGAAGCAATACCGGTATTTACCGTATCCTCAGGAAAAAATTTTGGCATTGATATACTTATGGATTATATAAATGACCTCGCTCCATCACCTCTCGAGACAGGTACACCCAGGGTTATGGATATTACAAAAAATGAAGAAGTTGAAATAAAACCATCTGCAGAAGGTCCGGTGCTTGCCTATGTCTTTAAAACAATGGCTGATCCATATATAGGAAAATTATCCATTTTCAGGGTATTTTCAGGTACTTTAAAGGTAAATGGAACCTATTACATATCAGGGATAAAAAAATCTTTTAAATTCAATAACCTTTTTAAATTACAGGGTAAAAAACAGATTGAAGTTACGGAAGCTACCTGCGGGGATATAGTTGCAGTATCAAAAATCATGGAAATATCAAATGATGAAACTGTTTCAAGTCCTGAAGCACCAATGGAAATTGAAAAGGTAGAATACCTGCAGCCCACACTACCCAAAGCTATCCTGCCCAGAAGCAAAGGAGATGAAGAAAAAATAAGCTCCAGCATATCAAGGATAATTGAGGAAGACCAGACACTGAAACAGGAATTAAATATAGAGGTACATCAAAATATGGTATGGGGAATGGGAGAACTCCACCTGACCATTACAAAAGAAAAATTGAAAGAAAAATTTGACGTAGATGCTGATTTGATTACTCCCGATATCGCCTATAAGGAAACCATCAGGAAGGAATCCAGGGCGGAATACAAATATAAAAAACAATCAGGAGGGCGTGGACAGTATGGCCATGTGTTCATTGAATTGAAACCTCTTGAAAGGGGAAGCGGCTTTGAGTTTACCGATAGTATCTTTGGAGGCGCTATTCCCAAAGGATATATTCCGGGAGTTGAAAAGGGAATAAGGGAAGCACTGGCGAAGGGTATCCTTGCAGAATACCCGGTTGTTGATTTATCGGTCAATCTTTATGACGGTTCATACCATACAGTTGACTCATCGGAAATGGCTTTTAAGATAGCTGCTTCAATGGCCTTCAAGAAAGGAATGAGCGACGCTTCCCCTGTCATACTTGAACCTGTAATGGAGCTGGAAATAATAGTTCCTGAGAATTATATGGGAGATATAATTGGTGATATTAATTCTAAAAGAGGCAAGATAATTTCCATGAACCAGGATGATGACGGCAAACAGGTAATTAAGGCTACGGTGCCCCAGTCCGAGAGCTTTGGATATACCGTGGACCTTACATCCCTTACGCAGGGACGTGGAAGATTCTCGCAGGAATTTTCACATTATGAAGAACTGCCGGCACACCTTGCTGAAAAGCTCATTGAGGAAAGGAAAAGCGTCGGGGAATGAGGAAAAAATACAATAAATACCTATTTCTTTTAGACAGGTTTCCCTATGTCCTTATTATCCTGATATTGTGTTTTGCCCTCATATTTTTCTTTATCTTTAAAAACAGGATACCTCTTGATTTTTTCTCCGGCGCTAAAAATACCCAGGTCTCAGAAGAAGAATCCAGTTATTCCATATTTATTACTTCGCCTCTAAATGATAAAATTTATAATTTTATAAACCAGGTAGAGAGTGTTCCCATAATCATAAAAAGCAAGGAAGCAGAAGATTCCAGCTACAGTGTCAGGGTGCTTGTAAATGACCAGGAAATAAAGGTATTCAGTTCCCCACCCTATGAGTATAAATGGGTACCCGGAGAATCAGGCGAATATGAGATAATGGCTCTAATACTTGATGACAGCGGCGAAGTAATTTCCGAATCAAATAGAGTCAACTTTCTTGTTGAATACGAAGAGGAAACAGAAGGTTCCGAAATAATAAGCATGGATGTGGAAGAAAAAAAGAATGCCATCATAGAAGAGGCAAATTTCAGGACACAGAATACAATCCCCCCAGGAGTCCCTATTTTTTCATATAAATGCTACACTCCTCCTTCGATAGACGGGAGTTTCGAGGAATGGGAAAAATTTGAAAAATTTTCCAGTTTTGAACCTACAATAAAAAAGGAAAATTATACAACCCACACTGATGTATCGGGTATATTTTACTCATGCTGGAACGAAGATAATTTTTATTTCCTCATCCAGGTGGTTGATGATGTTTTTAACCAGTCATACTCCGGGAACCAGCTGAACAAGGGTGATAGTATTACCCTTGTTTTTGATACGGCATTTGAAGAAGATATGCAGACTTCTTTTTATAACAGTGATGATTACCAGATAGATTTCTCCCCCGGCAATTTTGCAGGTATCCCTGAAGAGTCTTTTATGAACTGGCCCTCAAATGCGCCTCCCAAAGGTGTTTCAGTGGCTTCAACAAGACTTACAAATGGCTATATCATTGAAGCTTCCATTCCCTGGTATAATTTCATTAATTACACCCCTTCTGATGGCGATGTTATTGGATTTACCGTTTCTATCCTGGATACTGATTACCTTGAAACAACCGAACTGGTTATATCATCTTCCAGGGTATTTGACCTCAATAATGTATCCACCCTTGGTGCAATAGCGCTTATAGATGCTGGGGATATCCAGACACTTAAGGAAAATGGTACAGAAGAAAATCAATCGGGAGAATAATATATAAAGTATATTCAAAAACCTAAAAATATACTTATTAAAATAAACCTGCTGAAAGATATCTTTCGCCTGAATCCGGTAAAATAGTGACGATAGTTTTACCCCTGTTTTCTTTTTTTGATGCGGCTTCAATTGAAGCCCAGATTGCTGCTCCACTTGATATTCCTGCAAGTATTCCCTCTTCCCTTGCAAGTTTCCGGGCAAAACTGAAGGCATCTTCATCTCTCACCCTTATTAGCTCATCTACGATATCCATATCCAGTACTTCCGGAATAAAGCCTGCTCCAATACCCTGTATTTTATGTGGTCCCGGTTTTCCACCGGATAGAACAGGGGAATTTTCAGGCTCGAGCCCTATGACCTTTATCAAGGGATTCTTTTCTTTTAAAAACTTTCCTACTCCTGTTATCGTCCCTCCTGTACCTATCCCGGAAATAAATATATCAATATCCCCTCCCGTATCCTTCCATATTTCAACGGCAGTAGTATTGTAGTGTACCCACGGGTTTACTGGATTTCCAAACTGGCCTGGCATAAAACAGTTGCTTGAATTTTTTAATATTTTTTCAGCTTCCTTAACGGCTCCGGACATCCCTTCCTGACCGTCTGTAAGTACTACTCTGGCACCTAAAGCCCCAAGAAGCCTCCTTCTTTCAATGCTCATTGTTTCAGGCATAGTCAGGATGAGCCTGTAACCCCTGGCCGCACATACAAATGCAAGGGCTATTCCCGTATTGCCACTGGTTGGCTCAACTATGACTGTATCCCCGTTTATAAGCCCTTTTTTTTCGGCATCTTCTATCATTCCTGCTCCAATTCTGTCCTTGACACTTGAAAGCGGATTGAAAAACTCAATCTTTGCCAGGATTACGGCATCAAGTCCTGATGGGATACGGTTTATTCTCAAAATAGGTGTCTGGCCTGTGGCACATGTGATATCTTTTAATATTTTCTTCATACCAAACTTTATCCCGCAGACGATAATAACCCCATCTGCTGTGAAATTATTACAACTTAAAACTCTTTTGATATTTATACTACTCGTCTTATAATATTACCAGTTAAAATTAAATAAATTAATCTTATTTTAAGCGGGCAAAAGCAGATCCATCATCTTTTATCCCAGTAAAGATTATCCGGGGTAAACAAATAGATTTACCCGGATAATGTTGGTAGAATATGTTAGGCCGCAGTTCAGTTTTTTTATTATGCCTTTAAGTTAAAAATGATAGACAATAAAAAAAGAGGGAATTTCGATACTTATATCATAGAAGTGACCGGTATCGTACAGGGTGTCGGCTTCAGGCCCTTTATCTACAGGCTTGCATCCAGGTTTTGCATTTCAGGAACAGTATCCAATAATACAGAAGGAGTCATTATAACAGCCAACTTTTCCTGCATGGAAGAATTAAAAAAGTTTATGGAATGTATAAAAGCGGAAAAGCCCCCTTCTTCCGAAATAGAGAGAATTGTATCCCGGAAAACATCCCCTTCTCATTTTGATGGTTTTTACATTGAAAAGAGTACAGATACCGGGGAAAATTTTCAACTTGTTTCACCCGATATTTCAACATGCGATAAATGCCTTGAAGATATATTTAATCCTGAAAACAAGAACAGGTATTTATATCCATTTACCAACTGCACAAACTGCGGCCCCCGCTTTACAATAATTAAAAAATTACCCTATGACCGTCCAAATACAACGATGGAAAAATTTTCAATGTGTGCCGGCTGCTTGAATGAATACGGTGATCCTCTTAACAGGAGGTTCCATGCACAGCCAAACGCCTGCAGCAGGTGCGGGCCATTGCTTGTACTTGAAGACAGGCAGGGCAGGAAGATAATAACAGAAAATCCCATGGAAACCGCAGCAAATCTCATAAAAAAGGGCAATATAATAGCCATAAAAAGCCTTGGCGGGTTCCAGATAGCATGTGATGCAACTTCTGATAAATCCGTAAAAAAGTTAAGGGCACGGAAAAACCGGCCGGTAAAACCTTTCGCAATTATGTCAGGCAGCATTCAGTGGATAAGGAAACATTATTTTTTAAGTAAAAAAGAACTTGAAATCCTGAAATCACCAGCAGCACCCATACTTCTTTTGAAAAAGAAAAAAGGGCACTACCCGCTTTCATATTTTATATCCCTTTACAATAGCCATGATGGGATAATGATACCCTACACTCCCATACACCATATCCTGTTCCATTATCTTGATATCCCGCTTGTCATGACAAGCGGTAACATGTCCGAAGAACCCATAGCATCAGGTAACCAGGAAGCATATGGGAGACTTGGTGGCATATGCGATTATTTTCTTACACATGACCGTGACATATTCTCACGATATGATGATTCGGTCATTAAAGTATTGAACAACAAACCTTTTGTTTTGAGAAGGGCGAGGGGATATTCCCCATATCCGGTAAAACTTAAAATAGACATTGAGGACAGCGCACTTCTTGCAGTCGGGGCTCATGAAAAAAATACTTTTTGCATAATCACCCGTAATTATGCGCTGGTCAGCCAGCATATTGGCGACCTCGATGATTACCAGTCCATTAAATTTTTTAAAGATACACTCGAGACCTATAAAAAGCTTTTTAATATTAAAAAATTCGATATGGTGGCATATGACCTTCATCCGGGTTATTCATCTTCTGCTTTTGCACTTAATATGCCTGCAGGTATAAGGAGATTCCCGGTACAACACCACAGGGCACATCTCGCAGGTGTACTTGCCGAAAATGGAATAATGGATAAATCAATAGGATTTTCATGGGATGGCACGGGTTATGGAGATGATGGAAAAATATGGGGCAGCGAAGTATTCCTTATTGACAGTGCCACTGAATTTAAAAGGATCGGCCACCTCAGGGAAAAATTAATTCCCGGTGGATCCGTAACAGTAAAAAAGCCTTACAGGATGGCCCTTGCCTACCTTTATGATATATGGAAAGAATCAGCCTCTAAAAACGGGAACTTTCCTGATTTTGTTTACAAAAATTTTCCTTTTTACAAAAAAATAGTTACGCAAACGGAAATAGATGCTGTTAAAAATCAATTGGAAACAGGTTTTAACAGTCCTATAACAACAAGCGCAGGCAGGTTTTTTGATGCTGTAAGTTCCCTGCTTGATCTTACCC
>JAFGDA010000121.1 GCA_016932375.1 Actinomycetota bacterium
AAACCTGACAGGTTGATAATTTACAGCAATGTTAAAATTGGAAAGGGCCATGATATAGCCCCCTGGGTCGTACTGGGAAAACCACCCCTGGGTAAAAAAGAAGGGGAGATCGAACTGGTCATAGGGGATAATGCTATAATACGGTCTTTTACAACCATATATGCCGGCTGCACCATAGGTGATAATTTTTCGACGGGCCAGAATGTATCTATAAGGGAAGATAATGTTATTGGCAATAATGTCAGCATAGGAACCTCATCAACGATAGAGTTTGGCAATGTGATTGGAGACGGCTCCCGAATACATTCAGGCTGTTTTCTTGAGATGACAACAGTGGGAAGGGATGTTTTTATCGGGCCCAATGTAGTTTTTACGGATGACCCTCACCCGATGAAATGCCCGCATTATAAAGAGTGCAAAGGCGGTTCGGTTCTGGAGGACCTTGTAAAGATAGGGGCAAACTGCACAATACTGCCGGGGGTAAGGATAGGGAAGAATTCCCTGATCGGGGCAGGTTCGGTGGTTGTCCGGGATGTTGACACTGATTCGGTTTATGCGGGAAATCCTGCAAAGTACATAAAAAGCATCCATAACCTTAAATGCGAAAAGGGATATTTTGAGAGGCCTTACCTGTGGGAACCGTATATATAAATATATATTTTAGAAAATAAACAAAAGCTTTCCCAGCCTGGACCTCCTTTTTTCATGCCCGGATGTGGTAGTTGATACAGCAGTATTTATTGTGGTTTTAACTTATATTTTATATAATTTAACGAATATTTTTTAACTGTTCTGGTTCAAAAATACTTGACTGTAATGGTTTCAATTAAATTAAGGAGTTACTGTCTATGGCCATAAATCATAAAAAAAATGGTTCATCGGAAATAGATATAAGGGATATTTTCCATGTTTTTTTCAAGAATAAATGGTGGTTTGTCAGCGGGTTTCTGGTTATTTTTATTGCCGGGGCGCTTTTTTCCTTTTTCAGGACGCCGCAATATAATCTTACAAGTACTATCCAGATAAACAGTATCGCTCCCGAATATTTTGAAGAGCTTATTAAATTATTTCCTGAGAAGGCAAGCAACCTTATAGGTATTTCCTATCTTACTGTTTCAGAAGAAATGAAGTCAGACGAAATGCTTGAAGAACTGAATAACGTTCTGGACATGGATAAGAAGGAGCTGGAAAATTCAATTTATGTCTCTGTAGAACAGGGAGGAATTTTAAAGCTTACAACAGTTTACAGCGAAGAGGAAGCTACATATCTTATAAACAGGACACTTCTTGATATGTATCTTGAGAAAAAAGAGGCTGAAATAAATAATTCATACGATGATCTTTTAAATGAAACTGAAAACAGCATGTCAGATATGATGGGCAAGATAGAGGATTTATCAGGAGAAGCCGGCGAAAGCAATAATCTGGCTGATAAGGAAATTGAACTCAGGTATGAGGATTATTACTTGCTTGAGAAAAACAGGGATCTTCTTGTTGATAATAAAACACTTTTCATAGATAGAATAGTGGTATTACAGAATCCTGAAAAGTCGAATATTTATAAAAATTTTAGTATGAAACGGGATATTGTTTTCAGCTTTTTTCTGGCTATCGCTGTGGGTATACTGCTGGCATTTGCGGTAAATTATTTCCAATCTTTAAAATTAAAGAATAAATGACAAGAGCCTGTTTTTTAAAGAATAATAAGGTCTACAAGATAATCTTATATGTAATCCTTGCTTCACCCGGGTTATTTTTACTGGTGAATAAATACCCTCTTCTTGCCATAGCATCAAACCTTGTGGTTCTTCTTCTGGGGGTATTTTTTTTATTTTACAGGGGTTCTATTACTTCCGATCATTATGATATTTTAAAGGTCCTTCTGTTCATTTATATTTATTTGACATTGAGCTATTTCATATCGAACCAGCCTGTTGAAAATTTTTTTTCCTATGATTTTTTAAGGTATGATGGCAGTTTCTTTTTCAGTTATATACTATTTTTTGCCCTTGCAGTACCTTATTTTGATTATAAGGAAGTATCAAAATTATATTTCAAGTTCCTTTTTGTGATTTTCTTTTTATTCTCGCTTTCAGGGATAATCCTGTATCTGAGTAAGAATTATATATTGATGTTTATTGATCAGGGTGCAAGTTACGGAAATACTTTCAAAGCTCTTAATAATGCCCATAACGCTACCGGCTCGGTTTATGCGGTTGTCTGCGTTTTCCTGATTGTCTTTATGTTAAAGGAGTCCAGGTGGAAATACAGGGTATTATATATTTTTACATTGTTGATGTGCCTGGCATGCCTTTTTCTTACGAGGAGCAGGGGAAGTTATGTAAGTTTTGCTGTGGGTGCAGTTATTGTAATCTGGTTTCATTTTAGATCGATAAAGAAATTTGCAATATCAATGCTTGTGATGGCTGCTGTTGCCGCACCCCTGGTTTTCATATCGGGTGCCTTTAAAAGAATTTTGATGATTTTTAAGCTGGATGAGGCAAATAATGCATGGAGGCTGGTATTATGGGAAAGGGCGTTGTATATGTTCAGGCAGAGCCCCATATTCGGGATAGGGTTCGCAAGATTCAATGATATTGATTTCCCTTCAAGCAGGTTAAATGATTTCAGTTTTGAGCATCTGCATAATTTTACCGGCTATCCCGGAATAGTCTCCTTCTTCCTTGAGCCTAAATATGATTTCAGCACTGCGCATGCACACAGTTCTTACTTTCAATTTTTAGCTGAGACAGGGATAATAGGTATGGGCCTTGTCATATTTTTCTGGGCCTTTATGTTTAAAAAAATGTTTAAAGCCTACAATACGGTAGGCAGTAGTTTTTCAAAGAAGGTTTTTTTATGCTGCATGGGGGGCGTTGCGGTTTTATTTACTCTTGCCCTGACAGAAAATTATTTTTCGGCCGCCACGGTTATGATGTGCATTTCCATGGTATCGTCACTTGCACTGGGAGTTTACTGGCAGGAGAGGAATAATATTGCCTTTAATTGAACTTGTTACTGATTGTTAACGGGATAAGGATATTGATAATGAAAAAGATTTGCGTGATGGGCCTCGGATATATAGGCCTTCCGACAGCAAGCCTGCTTGCAAATAACGGTTATGAGGTCCTGGGCGTCGATAAAAATGCCAGGGTCATAGATAAGTTAAATGCAGGTAACCCTCATATAGAGGAACCTGACCTTAAGGGGATATTCATAAGCGCGCTTAATGAAGGAAGACTTAAGGTTTCCGGAAAAGCCCAAAAGTCGGATATATTCATAATATCCGTACCCACCCCTCTTGGAGATGACAATAAGGCAGATCTAAGCTATGTAGAGGCGGCTTCTGCAGAAATATCCCGGTATATAAGCAGGGGGAATCTTGTCATACTGGAATCCACTTCACCAATGGATACAACCGAAAAGCTTGTGGGTGGAATCATACACGAAAATTCCGGTCTTAAAGCAGGTAAGGATTACCTGCTTTCTTTCTGTCCGGAAAGGGTGCTTCCCGGAAAGATTATCTTTGAGCTTGTCAACAATAACAGGATTATCGGGGGAATTGACAGGGAATCGGCTGAAGAGGCAAGGGAAGTTTACAGCAGTTTTGTAAAAGGGGAAATGTTCCTTACGGACTTAAGAACCGCAGAGCTTGTAAAACTGGTTGAGAACACCTACAGGGACGTAAACCTTGCTTTCGCAAATGAGCTTTCACTGATATGCGCTGATTATGATATCAATGTCCGGGATGTTATAAAGTATGCAAATATGCACCCTAGGGTCAATATTTTAAATCCTGGGCCGGGGGTGGGAGGCCACTGCATCCCCATAGACCCCTGGTTCATACTCCAGAGTGTCAGCCGGAAGAACACGCTTATAGAGAGAAGCAGGAGAATAAACGACGACATGCCGCTTGTCGTATCAGGGAGGATATTCGACCTCATCCGGAAAAACAAGAACCCTAAAGCCACTATTTTAGGGGCAAGTTACAAGGAAAATGTCGGTGATCACAGGGAGAGCCCGACAAAGGCCGTGGTAAGTGACCTGCTTGCAAAAAAAGTCAGGGTATCGGTATATGACCCGCTTGTGGATGACTTTATAAACAGGGAGGAGAGCCTGGAGGCATCACTTAAAAGCTCGGATATAATGGTCCTGATGGTCGGTCATAACGTATTTAGGGATATTGATTTTAAAAAAGCCTGTAAATTGATGAGGAATAAGACCGTTTTTGACACGAGGAATTTTTATGACGGTGAGGAGCTGGCCAGCAGGGGTTTTAAGTACTATAGACTTTAAAACTCATAATCGAAATCCAATGAAAATGAACTAGCCTTATGATGATTATTCGGGTTTCAGGAGTCTAATAACCCGCCAGTTCAGGGTACCACTAATTTTCGTGCGCGGGCATTATCTACACAGAAAATGCTTGCGGGAAATCCGGGCATATGGGTTTTAAATCTTGATGCATACTCGTGATATAAATGTTAATATGTTACCCTTTATGTAAAGATTTACAGTGTAAACGATGGCTGAATTAACAGGAGGGATAATGGCCGGTAATACGGGCAAAAAAAAGAAGATAAATGTACTGGTTTGCATGGGTACCAGGCCCGAGGGCATAAAGCTTGCCCCGGTTATAACCGCATTAAAACAGCGGAAAAATAATTTCAGCTTTAAGGTCTGCTCGACCGGCCAGCACAGGGAAATGCTTGACCAGGTATTCGATTTTTTTGATATTGTGCCTGATTTTGACCTGGACCTGATGGAAAAAAACCAGTCTCTCGGGTACCTGTCATCCAAAATATTAAAGGAGATTGGAAAGATTTTTGACGAGGCAGCTCCCGATATTGTCCTTGTCCAGGGTGACACGACCACAGCCTTCCTTACGGCCCTGAGCGCATTCTATAAAAAAATAAAAACAGGGCATGTCGAGGCGGGACTGAGGACATATGACAGGATGAACCCATTTCCTGAAGAGATAAACAGGCAGCTTGTCTCAAGGGTTGCCGATTTCCATTTTGCCCCTACAAAAAAAGCTTTCGATAACCTTGCAGGTGAAAATGTGGACAGGGAAAATATAGCTGTAACCGGGAACACTGTGGTCGATGCAATACTGTGGAGCATAAAGAAAATAGAGAAATACATGGTAGAGATCGAAAAGGGCGAGCCTTTCAGCCTGCTTGACGAAAATAAAAAGATAATACTTGTCACGATGCACCGGCGTGAATCCTTTGGAAAAGACATCGAAAATGTATGCAGGGCGCTTAAGGAAATTTCCGGAAGTTATGATAAAATCCAGGTAGTGTATCCTGTTCACCTGAACCCCAATGTCAGGGGCCCGGTATATGAGATGCTGGGAAAAGTGAAAAATATCATACTTACCAGGCCTCTTGGATATGAACCGTTTTTATGGCTCATGAGCAGGTCTTATTTCATTATTACCGATTCAGGTGGTGTGCAGGAAGAAGCGCCGACACTGAAGAAGCCAGTCCTGGTTATAAGGAAGAAGACGGAGAGGACAGAATCGGTGGATATTGGCATTTCAAGGCTGGTTGGTACGGAGACCAAAAATATAGTGGCAAATGCCTCCGGGCTACTTGATAATGAAGAAAATTACATGAAGATGGTCTCTGCAGGGAACCCTTACGGAGATGGGCATGCGGCAGACAAAATACTGGACTTTATTTTGAAAAAAATGAGCTGAGGTGGCTTATGAAGCAGGTTTTTATAAAGAAAGGGCAGGTTACAGTGGGAAATGTTCCTGCACCGCTTGTAAGTGATGATGAAATGCTGGTACAGGTTCACTATTCATGCATATCCGCCGGAACCGAATTATTCAAGATTAAAGCTTCCGGGAGACCTTTATTAAAAAAGATTATTGACCAGCCCCAGAATATCGCAAAGGTCCTGGACTGGCTCAGGGACCGCGGGCTTAAAGATACTGTTGCAGGAGTGAGAAGCAAGATTGAAAGCAGTAACCCCATAGGGTATTCTGCTTCAGGGATAGTCCTGGAAACCGGGAAAAACATAAGGAATTTTAGTGCGGGGGACCTGGTGGCCTGCGCGGGTGACAGAATAGCCAATCATGCAGAGTTCATAGCAGTTCCTGAAAATCTTGCCGTGAAAGTCCCCGATAGTGTTTCCATGAAGGAAGCTTCCACTGTTGCGCTGGGAAGCATAGCCCTTCAGGGGATAAGAAGGTGCAGCCCGGTTATCGGGGAATGCATTGTTGTCTTTGGTATGGGAAATATTGGACAGCTTGCTTCCCAGATGTTAAAAGCAGCAGGGTGCAGGGTCATAGGGATAGATATAGACCCATCAAGGATCAAAAGAGCTATTTCGCTGGGGATGGATATCGGGCTTGATCCTGCAGTCGGTGATGTTGTGGACGGGGTAATAAAAAACACTGAAGGATACGGAGCCGATGGCGTCATAATAACCGCGTCAGCGGATAGCGGGGAAATAATTAATCAATCAATGGCCATGTGCAGGAAGAAAGGCAGGGTAGTAGTTATTGGCAATGTTGGCCTTAATGTTGACAGGGAAAAATTCTATGAAAGGGAGCTTGACCTCCTGATATCCACATCTTACGGCCCCGGAAGGTATGATGAGAGGTATGAGCTTAAGGGCCATGATTACCCCTTCCCTTATGTCAGGTGGACTGAAAACAGGAACATGAAGGAATACCTCTACCTTGTTTCAAAAAAGAAAGTGGAAATCACTGCGCTTATTGATAAGGTATTCGGGGTGGGGCAA
>JAFGDA010000122.1 GCA_016932375.1 Actinomycetota bacterium
AACAATAATTACAATTATATTGTGATAGGTGATGGGCAAGCTCTTAGATTACTTAAAATGCCAGAGATTTATTGTAGTAAGCGAGATGAAATTTAAAGACACCTGCTCCAAACCTGATATATTTCATTGCGATTTCGCATATAAATCAATCGATTGTATTTTTGATTCACTTGAAAAGATCGCAGAAGAAATTGAGAAACTCAAACCGGACAGGGATAACTGACATCCTGGAAGTGCCCTGCTGCCCCCATAAAACTTTCCCCTTGATCCATCAGCCGCTTAATTAAATTCTTCCCTGAAGATTTAAAGAATTCAAGGATAATTAATTATTTAGGAAAAACCAGCTTCCTGCCATAGGGTATAAACTAATTATCCATATATGATTATTTATAGTATATTAACCTCAATGCTTGAAGTGTCTTTTTCCTGTAAATACCATCGGGATACCATACCTGTTACATGCGGCTATTACTTCGCTATCCATCACCGAACCTCCGGGCTGGATGATAGCTGCAATTCCCTTCCCGTTTGCAAGTTCCACTACATCCGTCTGGGGAAAGAAGGCATCAGAAGCCATGACAGAACCCATGCATTTCCCCCCGGATTTTTCCACTGCTATTTTTGCAGCATCTATCCTGCTCATCTGCCCTGCGCCCACGCCAGTTGTTGCCCTGTCCCTTACCAGCACTATTGCATTGGATTTTACATTCTTCGCAATCTGCCACCCGAAAATAAGGTCTTCCCACTGTTTTCCGGAAATGCCTTTCTCCGTAACTACCTTCATTTCATCCCGAAGGTCAATACCCTCATCCAGGTCCTGGACAAGCAGCCCTCCGTCCACGCTCTTTATGTCAAACTTCCCGGTTTTAAAACCTTGTTTTTTTAGCGTGGAAATGTGTGCATTCAAATCAAAATCAAGCTGGAGTACCCGGAGGTTCTTTTTCTCCTCCATTACTTTCAGGGCTCCGGCTTCAAAACCCGGGGCGATGACCACTTCGACATATTTGTCAATCATGAATCTGGCAGCCTGTTCCGTCCAGGTCATATTGGATGCCACTATGCTGCCAAATGCCGACAGCGGATCACAATCATATGCCCTCCTGTAAGCTTCTTCAATTGAATTACCTATAGCTGCACCGCACGGGTTATTATGTTTTATAACTGCAACACACGGAGCAGAAAACTCCCTTATAATTGCAAAAGCTGCATTTCCGTCAAGTATGTTATTGTATGAAAGTTCCTTACCCTGAAGCTGCCTGGCGTTGACGAAACTTTCACTGCCTGCCTCAGGACTCCTGTAGTAGCTGGCTCTTTGGTGCGGGTTTTCCCCATATCTTAAATCCTGCACCTTTTGATATTTAAGCTCAATTTCCCCTGTAAGGGTACCGCCATCACCCCCCGGGCCGGCTGCCGGGAAGTTCCCCTGCGCCTTTGCTGAAGACTTCCCTGTTTCTATCTCAAGACCGGGCCTTATTGTTACTTCTGTTCTCCCTGTTTTTTCCGTAATCGGATAAAAATGGTTAAATATTACACTGTCATATTCACAGGTATGCTGGAACGCCTTGACGCTCAGCCTGAAAAGTGTATCTGTCTCAAGGCAGCTGTCATTTTTTTTCATCTCCTCCGAGATTATTCTATAATCGGCAGGGTCAACCACGACCGCAACTCCCCTGTAATTCTTTGCTGCACTCCTTATCATTGTGGGCCCACCTATATCTATATTTTCTATTGCCTGTTCCAGTGTTACCCCTGTTTTTGATATGGTCTGTTTAAATGGATATAGATTTACAACCACCATGTCTATGGGTAATATTCCTGCCTGCCTGATTTCCTCCATATGTTTTTCTTTCTGCCTGTCGGCAAGTATCCCTGCATGGATCACTGGATGAAGTGTTTTTACTCTTCCGTCCATCATTTCCGGGAAACCGGTGACTTCTTCAACCTTTTTAACCCTTATGCCAGATTCAGCTAACTTGCCGTAAGTGCCTCCGGTTGAGATTATCTCGACACCAGATTCTTCGAGTGATTTTGCAAACTCAACTATGCCTGATTTGTCCGAAACACTTACAAGGGCTCTTTTCACTTTTACCTTCATTTTTATCCTTCCAGCTTAATTTAAATAAACAAAAAATATAATAAAATTGGCCTTTAAAAAACAATGTTTTTAAATTGCTTCCTTTAAAAAAATATGGGGGCAGCAACCTTTTATACAAGTATCCTTACTTTCCTTCCTTCAATCCTTAGCTTTTCATGACAGAAAAGCTGTACTGCACGGGGATAGATCCTGTGTTCCACCGCATGTATCCTCTTTTCAAAATCTTCTAAACTATCATTTTCTTTAATATTTACAGCTTCCTGTAATATTATGGGTCCGCTGTCAAGCTCACTGTCCACAAAGTGCACAGTAACGCCGGAAACCTTAACCCCATAATTGAAGGCATCCTTCATGCCATGCGTCCCTTTAAAAGAGGGCAGCAGTGCAGGATGTATATTGATTATCCTGTTTGAGTAGTATTCCACCAGTACCGGTGACAACAGAAGCATGTATCCGGCAAGTACCACGAGATCTATCTTTTCACTTTTCAATAACTCAAGGATCGCCCTGTCAAACTCAACCCTGTTTGTAAAACCGGAGGGGTCAAGACAGGCTGTTTTTACCTGGTTTTCCCGGGCTCTCTTCAGGGCAAGTGAATTACCCTTATTGCTGAACACGAGGGAGATTTCACCCCCGAGATCCTCTTTCCCTGCAAAATCCATAATAGCCTGAAGATTTGAGCCAAAACCTGAAGCGAAAACTGCAATCCTTTTTCTCAACAACTGTCAACCCCCTCTAATGACAATTAAAAAAACTTATCTATCTTAAATTACCCATTGAATGGAAGTATCCGTAATAGAAAAATCAACCGGTTTTAACTATCACCTTACCATTTCCGTCTTTTACTTCTCCTATGGCAAGGACATTCTCCCCGGTACCTTTTGCAGCTTCCTGAACTTTAGAAAATTCCTTTTCCGGAATGATTACCACCATACCGATGCCCATATTGAAAACCCTGTACATCTCCTTGCTGTCGATGTTTCCAAGTTCCTGCAGGGCGGTAAACACCGGGGGCACGCTCCATCTTGACCCATATATGCAGGCATCCATACTGGACGGTATTATCCTGTTTATATTATCGTAAAATCCTCCGCCTGTAATATTGGCTATACCATGTATATCAATTTTCTCCTTATTTATAATCCTGTTTATTATTCCATAATAAAGTTTCGTAGGTGTCAGCAGCACTTCTCCAAGTTTTTTACCGCCGGTCCATTTTAACTTACTGAAAAGGTCAAGGCCTTTTTCCCGTATTATTTTACGCACAAGTGAAAATCCATTACTATGAATACCTGAAGAAGTAATGCCCACTAAAATGTCGTCCCTTTTTACCCTTGATGGTGTTATCAGACGGGATTTTTCTGCTATGCCCACTGCAAAACCTGCAAGATCAATCTCATTCACTGCATACATGTCCGGCATTTCAGCAGTTTCCCCCCCTATCAGGGCAGTCTCGCATGTTTTACAGGCTTTTGCAACGGAACCCACCACGGTACTTATCACTTTCTTATCAATCCTTCCGCAGGCAATGTAATCAAGGAAAAAAAGCGGTTTGGCCCCGCAGCATAAAAGGTCATTGATACTCATTGCCACCAGATCCTGTCCTACCCCGCTGTAGTCATTCATCTGTCCTGCCAGGATAAGTTTTGTACCAACTCCATCAGTGGAAGATACCAGTACCGGTTCCCTGTATGTTGAGCTATCCAGTCTGTAAAGTCCTGCGAATGAAGAAAGGTCGCTTATTACATTCTTTGAAAAAGTGGAGCTTATGACTTCCCTGAGTCCTGATAATGTCTCAGAGGCCCTGTCGATATTTACCCCTGAAGATTCATAAGTAATTTTTTTCCTGTCCATAAAAATCCTTTAGACTTTTGAAACTGTTTTTTTATCTTCTTCCAGGGAGAATTTATCATAATCCTGCCCTTCCGGTATTATTACGGGATAGTCCCCATTAAAACAGGCAAAACAGAATTTATCACTTGAATCACCTGCTGCCCTGGCCAGTCCATCTATGCTAAGATACTTCAAACTGTCTACCCCCAGAAAACTTCTTATATCTTCAACGGTCTTTTGCCTGGCAACAAATTCCTTCATGGTTGCCATATCTATGCCGTAATAACACGGGTAAAGAAGAGGGGGTGAACTTATCCGTAAATGGACTTCTTTCGCACCTGAACTATAAAGCATTTTCACGGTCTTTTTGGAAGTGTTTCCCCTTACAATGGAGTCGTCAACAACTACCAGCCTCTTTCCTTTTATTATTTCCTTCAGGGGATTAAGCTTAATCCTGACACCGATTTCCCTGATCTCCTGGACCGGCTGGATGAAGGTCCTTCCTATGTACCTGTTTTTTATAAAACCCTCTGCATAAGGGATTCTGGAAGCCGAAGAAAACCCGATTGCTGCAGGTGTTCCGGAGTCAGGTATGGATATGACAATATCCGCATCGGCAGGTGATTCCATGGCAAGTTCCTGTCCCATCCTGTGCCGTACCTCAAACATGTTTTTACCATTTATATAACTGTCGGGACGTGCAAAATATATGAGCTCAAAAATACACATGGATGTACGGCTAACCGGAAGAATCATTTGCGAATGAAGGCCCCTGCCATCAATTATGACGAGCTCCCCGGGACTGACTTCCCTGATGAATCCTGCATCGAGGATGTCAAGGGCACAGGTTTCAGAAGCAATTACATAACTTCTGTCAAGTTTTCCAATCACCAGCGGCCTGAATCCATTAGGATCCCTTATCCCAAAAAGCTTATCCCCGGTAAGGATGACCAGTGAATAAGAACCCTTTATTTTTGAAACCGCATCTTTAATGGCATCTTCCATATTGCACTCCTTCGAGTTTTCAATAAGTGAAGCTATTACCTCCGTGTCGGTTGCAGTTTCAAATTTAATGCCTGCGGCAACCTGCTCATCCCGGATTTCTTTTACATTTATAAGATTGCCGTTATGAGCTATTGCAAAACTTTCATTCCTGAACATACGGTAAATCGGCTGTGAATTTTTCCATGATGTCCTCCCTTTAGTGGAGTAACGGGTATGCCCTATCCCTATATGTCCCTGAAGTGGGACGACATTCTGGTTGTTGAATACCTGTGACACCAGCCCGAGTTCCTTAAATACGAGTATGTTTTCACCATCGGATACTGCAATCCCTGCACTCTCCTGACCCCTGTGCTGGAGAGCCTGCAGGCCGTAAAAAATCAGTTCAGCCGCCTTATGGCCGGGTGCATAAATACCAAATACTCCGCATTCTTCCTTTATTCTTTTATACGGAACAAAAGACCGTGTGCTGTCATTACAGTTCAATTTTTCCTGTCCCCCTGTGAAATTAATTCATTACAAAAAGTCCGGTAAATAATTTAAATTATAGCAAATGGCATTTCAAAATAAATATAATCGCATCCTTTAACATATCCTTACCTTATATTTTTCAATATCACTCATGGATTTTCTCCACACCACTCCCTTGCATTTTGAAAAATCTTAAGCCATGGTGAAACTTTTAAACTTTCCCTCCAGTCAACCGGCATCCAGGGCCACTGCCATGTCAAAAAAGCCCTTTCCGGGTGGGGCATCAGTGCAAGGTGCCTGCCATCCGGGGAGCACAGTCCGGTTATTCCTCCGGGAGAACAATTGGGGTTAAAAGGATATTTCCCTGTTGGGTTGCCGCTGTCATCCACAAAAGATACCGGGACCAGTTTCTTATCCTTTATATCATTAAAGACTTCCCTGTCAGGGCAATAAAAAAAACCTTCCCCATGATTTATCCAGATTCCGATGACAGAGCCTTCCATGCCTTTAAGCATTATTGAAGGGCTTTCGTTTATCCTTACAGAAACCCACCTGGACTCAAGCCTGCCTGAAGGATTTGTAATAAACCTTGGCTGTTTTAATTCATCAAGCCCCCGCCATGGCACAAGGCCCAGGAGGGCCATAAGCTGGCAGCCGTTGCAGACTCCAAAAGAAAAAGTATCCTGCCTGTCGTAAAACCTGTCAAACATTTCCCTGAGTCCGGTATTGAACTTTATAATACCTGCCCAGCCCTTTGCACTGCCCAGTACGTCTGCATAGGAGAATCCCCCTACAAATGCCACGCCCCTGAAATCACCCAGGTCCACCGTTCCATTTAAAAGATCAGTCATCGTCACATCCCAGGCTTCGAATCCAGCCAGATAAAAAGCAGAAGCCATTTCCCTGTCACCGTTACTTCCTTCCTCACGCAGGACTGCAAGTTTCGGCTTATTTTTAATATCCATGATTTCCCCTGGAGTTTCCCGGGGTGTAAAAGTCAGATGGTATGCAGGGCCTTTTCTTCCGTGGGACAACGCCTGCTCCCGGGCAAGGCCAGGGTTCATCTGATGTGATTCCAGCTTATCACTTATCTCTTCCCACCACTTTAGCAGGGTACCTGTATTCAGGTCGAGGAAGGTTTTACCACCCGCTGAGACAGTTACCCTTTTTTCTACAAGGGTTTTCCCGAGGGGAATTGCGGTAAGCCCAAATCCTGAATATATGGAAAAGATCCTTTTTTCATTTTCAGGCAAGTATTCTATTGCAAGGCCAAGTTCCTCGTTGAAAAGACCGGCCATTATTGAATGTTCCGTGCCATGCACTATTGCAGGAAGCTCTATTTCCATTCCGCAGTTACCGGAAATCGCCATTTCTGAAAGAACTGTTATGAGACCTCCATCGCTCCTGTCATGCCCTGCAAGTATCAGGCCATTTTTTATCAGCTCCTGGGTTGCCCGGAAAGCACCGGCAAGTTTTCCGGGATCGTCTACGTCCGGGCAATCCATCCCTATCTCTCCAAGTGCCTGTGCAATGGCCGAACCCCCCATCCTTTTCCTGCCTCCAGAGATATCAATAAAGGCCAGCCTGCTTCTACCGGGTTTTTTAATGTCAGGTGTAATAATTTTTTCTATGTCAGGCATTGGTGCATATGCAGATACGACAACCTCATTGGGGGCTTTTATGATATCGCTCCCAACCCTTGCTGCCATGGAAATACTATCCTTGCCCCCGTCTACAGCTATACCAATTTCCTTCATAATATTGCTTAATGCTTTTACAGCCTTAAAGATCTCCGCCCCTTCCCCGGGGAGCTTGGCCGGCCACATCCAGTTCACTGAACATTTAATATCACCAAGGTCGCTAATATATGCCCATACCATATTGGTCAGGGCCTCTGCCACTGACATCCTTGCCCCTGCTGCGGCATCTACCATTATTTTTAAAGGCTGCTCCCCTATGGATATTGCCGCCCCTGTTTTCCCGAAATGTCCCTGGGCTACTGCTGCTACATCAGATACAGGAAGCTGCAGCGGGCCGCAGCACTGCTGCCTCGCTATGAGCCCTGTAACACTGCGGTCAACCTTCCGGACAAGAAAACCCTTGGAGCCGACGGAAGGCAGGTTAAAAACAAGCCTTACGGCATCCTTGATGGCCAGGTTTTCCGGTATATTAAATTTTTTCAGAATACCCGGAACGCTCCGGAGCTCGAAAGTTTTCTGTGGAATATTTGATAAAATCTTTTTAAGGTCAAGGTCCACAGGAGTAGCAACCCTTGCACGGTCTTCATAACCGCAGGAATCACTGCGACTTATGTCACCGGGAAAAGAGCTGCCACTATCCTGCCTGTTGATATTATTATCAATGCCATATACACCGTTTGACGGTCCTTTACCACTGCTGAAATCCCGCACATCACCGTGCGGACCTTCACTGTAACTGCTGTCATGCACTATTATCCTTCCGTCTCCAGTTATTTCTCCAAGGCACTCAAGATTTACTTTTTCACGTAAACAAATGGACTCAAGTAGCCCGAGATTTACGGGGTTTATAAGTAATGCATTTCTCTCCTGATATTCAGCACCCCAGATCTCGAGTACCGACATAGTACGGTCGCCTGTCTGGATATTCCTTATTTCTATTCTTCCACCGGCAGGCTCCACTATTTCTGTAAGTACATTACACGGACCCCCGGCTCCCTGGTCATGTATGCTTAATACAGGATTTTCATCACCCATTTCGATACAGGCCCTTATGACACGGTTCATTTTCTGCTCCATCTGGGCATTTCCCCTCTGTACGGCATTGAAATCAAGCTCTTCACGTGCTTCATCCTGGATAAGGCTTGAAGCAGACCCCCCACCGATACCTATGCGGTACGCCGGTCCTCCTATCTGGATTATGAGCATACCTTTCCTGGGTTTAAATTTTTCGATATGCCTGTTGTCTATCTGCCCGATACCCCCGCTAAACATTATGGGTTTTATCCACTCCCTCCTCTCACCACCTGCAAGCTTCTGGCCGAAAGTCCTCGTAAAACCCTGGATAACTGGTTCACCGAATTTATTCCCATAATCCGAGGCGCCGTTACTTTCCCCGATCATTATTTCAAGAGGACTTGCCATGTTTGAAGGATAAATAAAATCCTTATCTTCACCGGGGACTTTAAAGTCCGGCATATTTAAATTGCCTGTGCAGTATCCTGCCGTACCGGCAACAACCAGGCCTCCTCTCCCCGTTGCTTCAACATCCCTTATCCTCCCACCGGTCCCTGTCTCTGCCCCCGGAAAAGGTGCTATCCCGCTTGGAAAATTGTGAGTCTCAGCGGTAAATATAGGATGGTAGGTCACATGCTTTTTTTCAAATGGGGAACAAAATCCCGGTTTTGAGGGTATTATTGTCGATATTTTATAACCCCTTATGGCACTCGAATTATCCTTGAAGGCTATCAGGCTGTTAGTTGGATTGGAACAAAGGGGTTCCTTTATAAGCTGCATCAGTGTCCCGGGGATTTCCTTTCCGTCCAGAATCAGTTTACCTTTAAAAAACCAGTGCCTTGAATGTTCACTGTTTGCCTGGCTAAGCTGGAAACATTCCACGTTGGTAGGATTCCGGCCAATCAATCGTGTGAAAAGATCATAATAGAATTCCATATCCCACCTGTCAAAGCCAAGCCCCATATGAATATTTATATCTTCAAGGGCTTTTATGCCTCTTTCGAGCAGGGGTACCATATACGCTTCTTCGGCAGTTGCTCCGGTTTCAAAAGACTTTAGCGGTATCTTATAGACACATTCAGTCATACGGTCATGATTTTCTTTTATAAACCTTTCGAGGCGTGTAGCACCGGGAAACCTGTACCTGCGCGACTTCTCCAGGCGCATTACACTACCCAGGCCGCAGCCATTACATATGGCTACTGCATTTGTGGAGTAAGCGGTCTCAAAATTAAGGCGGGGCCCTATTTCCACTATATTCCCATGGTTTTTTAAAAAAGAATTTCTACCAAATTTTTGTGGTTCAAAAGTCTCGGCCAGTAGCCATCTTAAAATATCCCGTTCTACCGGTGTGAGATGTGTGCCGGCTTTAACATAAAAACAATATTCAAAATTATTTACAATATATCGATAGTATCTCTCCACCGGCGGGGTTCCTTCCTGTTTATAAACCCTTATAACCTTTCAGCCGTGATAATATTTAAATCCCCCTGATTAAAACAGGAGT
This sequence comes from Actinomycetota bacterium, assembly GCA_016932375.1. Classification (GTDB taxonomy): domain Bacteria; phylum Actinomycetota; class Humimicrobiia; order Humimicrobiales; family Humimicrobiaceae; genus JAFGDA01. Next base: position 9,623 of record JAFGDA010000122.1, read on the forward strand.
TTCATTTTTTAAATGGTCCCCTTGCCGGAACGCTTCCAATTCCACCAAAGAACAAGCAGTGCAGTCGGATAACCGAAACGTTATTAGCCGGACCATCTAATAACCTGGTTCCGGTAAGTTCATAAATTGCCGGGCCTGAGCCCGAATTTTAAAAGGAGACCCAGTAGCCCCTGCTGTTCGTTCTTTATCAATTACTAAACTTTTAAATCCTTTAGACGGCCTATTATGGTATCTATGTATCTTAAATGATATTCAACCCTGAACAATTCCTCCAGTTCATCACCTGTTAAAACAGAGGTTACTTTCTGGTCGTTTTTTATATTATCTTTAAAGCTTCCTTCTTCATTCCATGCTTTGTGTGCAGCAGATTGTATAATTACATAAGCCTCATTCCGGTCCATCCCTTTATCAATCAGGGCAAGGAGTACCCTTTGTGAAAATATGATTCCGCCGTATTTATTAAGGTTTCTTTCCATATTACTGCTGACTATATTCAGTCCTCCAATGACAAACATGGTTTTTTCAAGCAGGTAATCAAGCAGGATAAAACTGTCTGTAATTATAACCCTTTCAGCAGATGAATGTGAGATATCCCTTTCATGCCATAGCGCAATATTCTCGAGGGAGGCAACAACATTTGAACGGACAACCCGTGAAAGGCCGCATATCCTCTCACATATTATGGGATTCCTCTTATGCGGCATGGCCGAAGAACCTTTCTGCCCCTTTGTAAACGGCTCTTCCAGTTCCCTTACATCCGTACGCTGCAGGTTTCTTACCTCAAGGGCAACCTTTTCGAGCGTGGCTGCACATATCGCAAGGGTGCAGAGCACCTGGGCATGGCGGTCCCTCTGAATTATCTGTGTCGAAACTGGTGCAGGCTCCAGTCCAAGGATACTGCATACCCTTTCTTCCAGTTCAGGTGAAGTGTTGGCATAGGTCCCTACAGCGCCCGAGATCTTGCCAAAACCTATAATTTTCCGTGCCTGCCTTATCCTTTCAAGGTTACGTGCCATCTCAAATGCAAAAATTGTGAACTTCAACCCGAGGGTCACCGGTTCCGCATGTATTCCATGAGTCCTGCCGACCATCACGGTATGGGCATGTTCCCTTGCCTTTTGTTTTAAAAGATTTATGAACCTTACAGCCTTTTTTTCAATGACTTCTATTGCTTCAAGGATCTGTAGCGACAGGGCAGTATCTCCAACATCAGAAGATGTAAGCCCATAATGCAGGTATTTTGACGAATCTCCTATATGGGAAGAGACCTCCGTCAGGAAAGCAATAACATCATGATGGGTGGATGCCTCTATCTCATCTATCCTTGCAATATCAAATTTCGATTTTTCTTTTATATCCCTTGCCGCTTCAACCGGAATTATGCCCAATTCTGCCTGGGCAGCAGCAACCGCTTTTTCAACCTCAAGCCATTTTGAAAACTTGTTTTCATCTTCCCAGATTTTGCCCATTTCCCTTGTGGTATATCTGGATATCATATAGTCCTCCTGGCTTCTATCCCTGATTTATTTGTAATAGGACCTTTGATAACAGTAAATAAATTTGTGAACATTCCACTTTAAACCATGCGACT
>JAFGDA010000019.1 GCA_016932375.1 Actinomycetota bacterium
AGCAAGATACCAAAAGTAATGGAAATGCCCCATTTGCTGGACATACAGGTAAAATCATTCCAGTGGTTTCTTGAAGAAGGGCTTATGGAGGCACTAAGGGACATATCTCCAATAGAAGATTTTACAGGGAACATGTCTCTTGAGTTTATTGATTACAGTTTTGATGGAGAAAATGCCGACCCAGATGAATGCAAGATGCAGGATATGTCATATACGTCACCCCTTAAAGTTCTTTCCCGTTTTATCAATAAAGACACCGGTGAGATAAAGGAACAGGAAGTCTTTATGGGTGATATCCCCATGATGACAGATAAGGGAACATTCATAATAAACGGAACAGAAAGAGTCGTTGTTTCACAACTTGTAAGGTCGCCCGGGGTATACTTTGATACCGAAATAGATAAAAAAACGGAACGTGACATATATATGTGCAAGGTAATACCCACAAGGGGGTCATGGATAGAGCTTGAGACCGATAAAAAAAATGTTGTCTATGTAAGAATAGACCGGAGAAGAAAGTTCCTTCTATCCATTTTCCTTAAAGCTGTGGGGTTTGGAAATAACGAGGAACTTTTAAAATTATTCGAGTCTTTTGACAGGGAGAATTGTATAAAAAGTACAATTGAGAAGGATGTTACCGAAACCGAGCAGGAAGCGCTGATAGAGATATATAAAAAGTTAAGGCCGGGAGAGCCACCTACCGTAGAGAGCGCAAAAAACCTTATAAATTCATTGTTCTTCAATCCCAAAAGATATGACTTAGGGAGAGTCGGCAGGTATAAGCTGGACCAGAAGCTGATGGAAGAGGTTGACCCTTCCATTATGTCGGTGCTGCAGGCAATAGACCGGAAAATGGACATAAATCCTGAAGAGAAGTACATACTTAACAGTAAGGATATTTTTCTTATTGTGAAATACCTTGTTCAGCTCATGAATGGCATTGGCGAAGTTGATGACATTGACCATTTTGGTAACAGGAGGGTGAGGAATATTGGTGAACTTATACAGAACCAGTTCAGGATCGGGCTTTCAAGGATGGAGAGAGTTGTAAAAGAAAGGATGACCACCCAGGACCTGGATATGATTACACCCAAATCCCTGATAAATATCAGGCCCCTGGTCGCAAGCTTGAAGGAGTTTTTTGGGAGCGGCCAGCTTTCCCAGTTCCTGGACCAGACAAATCCCCTTGCAGAAATAACACATAAAAGGAGGTTATCTGCCTTAGGTCCCGGTGGGTTGAGCAGGGAAAGAGCGGGATTTGAAGTGAGGGATGTGCACAATTCACATTATGGAAGAATGTGCCCGATAGAAACCCCTGAAGGTCCCAATATCGGTTTGATAGGGTCACTTGCTACTTTTGCGCGGTTAAATGAATACGGGTTCATAGAGACTCCTTACCGCAAGGTAATTAACGGCAGGGTAACCGATGATGTTGAATATCTTTCTGCAGATGATGAAGGCGATTTCATTATTGCCGAATCAACGGCTGCAGTAGACGGAAGGGGTAACTTGATAGGTGAAAAAATATCTGCCCGTTCCGGTGATGATATCATATTGGTTGAACCAAAAATGGTGGATTATATGGACGTCTCCCCACAGCAGATATTCAGTGCAGCAGCTTCACTAATACCATTTCTTGAGCATGATGATGCAAACAGGGCTCTTATGGGATCAAACATGCAGAGGCAGGCGGTACCGCTTCTTGAGACAGAACCTCCACTGGTCGGGACTGGAATGGAGAAAGAGGTAGCGAGGGACAGCGGGGTGCTGATTCTTGCAAGAGATGACGGAGTAATAAAGGAAGTTACTGCTGATTATATAAAAGTAGACTACGAAAGCGAAAAAGGTTACATACACCAGCTTTACAAGTTCAAAAGATCCAACCAGGGGACCTGCATAAATCAAAGGCCCCTTGTGCAGGAAGGAGACATGGTTGAAGAAGGCCAGGTCCTGGCAGACGGGCCTGCCACACATGCAGGGGAGCTGGCTCTCGGGAGAAACCTGAGAGTTGCCTTTATGTCCTGGGAAGGATACAACTATGAGGATGCCATAATAATCTCCGAAAAACTTGTTAAGGAAGATTTGTTGTCTTCAATCCACATATCCAAACAGGAAGTTGAAGCAAGGACTACAAAACTTGGAAATGAAGAGATAACCCGGGATATACCGGGTGTGGGTGATGAAGCTCTTAAAAATCTTGATGAGCGCGGAATAATAAGAACAGGAGCTGAAGTTAAACCGGGTGATGTCCTCGTAGGGAAAATAACCCCGAAGGGTGAAACAGAACTGACAGCCGAGGAAAAATTGTTGAGAGCTATTTTTGGCGAGAAAGCGAGGGAAGTCAGGGATAGCTCACTTAAGGTACCTCATGGAGAAGCAGGCAAAGTCCTTGACGTCCAGTTATTTTCGAGGAAAAAGGGGCATGACCTTCCCCCGGGGGTAAATGAGCTGGTAAGGGTGTTCATTGCAGAAAAAAGGAAGATTGCAGTAGGAGACAAGCTTGCAGGAAGGCATGGCAACAAAGGGGTAATATCCGTAATTTTACCGGAGGAGGATATGCCGTATACTGAGGATGGACAGCCCATTGATATAATATTCAACCCGCTCGGCGTACCCTCAAGGATGAATGTCGGGCAGGTGCTTGAAGCCCATCTTGGCCTTGCCTGCAATAATGGCTGGAAAACCAGGGAAAGGGCAGAGGATGGCAAGGTTTATATATCAACGCCAATTTTTGACGGCTCAGGTGAAGAAGATATATCAGGCATATTGGAAAAGATTAATATCCAGAAAAATTGCAAGGCAATCCTCTATGATGGAAGAAGCGGGGAGAAACTTGGAGAAAGTATCGTTGTAGGTTATGTTTATGTTATGAAGCTTTTGCATCTTGTTGATGATAAGATACACGCAAGGTCAACAGGACCATATTCGCTTGTTACACAGCAACCGCTTGGTGGCAAGGCACAGTTCGGGGGCCAGAGGTTCGGGGAAATGGAAGTATGGGCTCTTGAGGCATATGGCGCGGCATATGCCCTGCAGGAAATGCTTACCATTAAATCAGATGATGTTTCAGGAAGGGTAAAAACCTATGAAGCCATAGTAAAGGGAGAAAATATTGAGAAGCCCGGTATCCCGGAATCATTTAAGGTCCTGATAAAGGAAATGCAGAGCCTGGGGCTGGATGTCGAAGTGCTCTCAGAGGAAGGAAAGGAAGTTAAGGTTTCAAAACCCGAGGATGAGATAATGAGAACGGTTGAAGAACTCGGGATCAATCTGGAAGACGAGGCAGAAATATCATCTGCCACCAGTGAAAATATCGTGCCTGAAGCAGTGGAGAGCGGGAAAACCGCAGGGACCCGAGGTTCAAAGAAAACTGTTGATTCCGGGGAATCCGAAAAGTTGAAGGCTGTTGAAAAGGAGCTTGAAAAGCAGATTAAAAAGAAAACTTCAGCCGGTGCAGTCAAGTCTGCTGCAGAAGATAATACAAATGAAAAAAAGGACTAATTTAATAAGTAATAACCCATTTTACTGGAAGGATTGACCTGATGGTAATAAATATTGATGTTAATAATTTTGATGCAATAAAGATAGGCCTTGCTTCGTCGGAAAAGATAATATCATGGTCAAACGGTGAAGTAAAAAAACCTGAAACCATAAATTACAGGACACTGAAACCTGAAAAAGACGGACTCTTTTGTGAAAGGATATTTGGCCCTACAAAAGACTGGGAATGTTATTGTGGTAAATATAAAAGAGTCAGGTTTAAAGGGATCATCTGTGAAAGGTGCGGAGTTGAAGTAACCCGCGCAAGTGTACGAAGGGAAAGAATGGGGCATATAGGTCTTGCCTCTCCCGTATCCCATATATGGTTTTTCAAAGGGGTACCTTCAAGGATGGGCTATGTACTCGATATAAGCCCGAGGGATCTTGAAAAGGTCCTGTATTTTGATTCATATATAATTACAAACGTCAACAGGGAAAAAATAAAAGAAGACGGGGAAGCAATAAAGAAAATAAGTGAATCAGCACTTGAGAAAGCAGGGGAGCTTCATAATTTAAGGTTGGAAGAAATAAGGGCTAATGCAGATGCCCTGCTGGAAGAGAATGAGGAACTGGCAAAACAATCTGAAGAAGCCTCGCGAATCAGTGATGAAATTTCCGGGGAGGAAAAATCTGCCGGGGATCTGGAAGATGATGACATGGAAGATGATGAAGATGATGAAGGCAGCATGCAGGATGATGACGAGGAAGACATGGATGAGGAAGATTCGGATGATCTTGACGGGGATATTGAAGAGGACATGGAAAAACCCATGATACCGGAACTGGACATCGAAAGAGACAGGGCCAAGTTATTAAAAGAAAAAGAGAGGATGCTTGAAGAAGAAGAAGAGATATATCTTGAAGAGATAGAGCTTATAAAAAGGGCCTGTACCTTTTTTAATAACCTGGAAGAAAAGATGCTGGTTTCAGATGAAGCTCTTTTTAAAAAGATGAAAGAGATTTTCGGGCAATATTTTAAGGGAGGCATGGGAGCGGAAGCTGTAAAGGAGCTGTTAAAGAATATAGATCCCGTAAAAGAAGCTGAAGAGTTAAAAACAACCATAAAAAAATCAAAGGGGCAGAAAAGAAGCAGGAGTATTAAAAGGTTGAAAATAATCTCTTCTTTTATTGAATCCAATAACCGCCCTGAGTATATGATCCTGGATGTACTTCCTGTGATTCCCCCGGATTTGAGGCCCATGGTACAGCTGGATGGAGGAAGATTTGCCACTTCTGACCTCAATGATCTCTATAGAAGGGTTATAAACAGGAACAACCGTTTAAAGAAACTCCTTGAGCTCGATGCTCCTGAGATAATAATAAACAATGAAAAAAGGATGTTGCAGGAAGCCGTAGATGCCCTTTTCGATAATGGAAGAAGAGGCCGTGCAGTCGTAGGAGCAGGAAACAGGCCCTTGAAGTCCCTGAGTGACATGCTTAAAGGAAAGCAGGGGCGTTTCCGGCAGAACCTTTTAGGGAAAAGGGTAGATTATTCAGGAAGATCGGTAATAGTAGTGAACCCAAACCTTGAACTCGGGCAATGCGGACTTCCCAAAAAGATGGCCCTTGAGCTTTTCAAACCGTTTGTAATGAAACAACTTGTTGAAGAAGGATTTGCGCAGAACATAAAGAGTGCCAAGACCATGGTGGAAAGGGCCAGTGATGAAGTATGGGATATACTGGAAGGGATAATCAAAAGCCACCCGGTCCTTCTTAACCGGGCCCCAACTCTTCACAGGCTGGGTATTCAGGCATTTATGCCTGTACTTGTTGAAGGAAAAGCCATTCAAATACACCCGATGGTATGTCCCGCTTTTAATGCAGATTTTGATGGTGACCAGATGGCTGTACATGTGCCCCTTTCAAATGAAGCAAAATCGGAAGCCATGATGCTCATGCTTTCCGTTAATAACATACTGTCACCGGCAAGCGGCGACCCGGTGGTTGTACCCTCACAGGATATGATACTCGGAATCTATTACCTCACTTCGGAAAGGGAGAAAGCGGGCATTAAAAAATGGTACTTTGTATCCGAAGAGGAAGCTCTCCTTTATTTTGATTACGGGATGATATCGCTGCATACTCCAATAAGGGTCGTAATAGATGAAAAGCCTCTGGACACAACTGTGGGAAGGGTTATTTTCAATAAGTCACTGCCCGGGGATTTCAGGTTCGTAAATAAAGAGGTGACAAAGAAAGAACTGATATCCATTATCAGTGAATGCATAGGGAAATATCCTCAATCTGTGGTCACGAGGATGCTGGATGACATCAAGGCTGCAGGTTTTAAATATGCGACCCGTTCCGGATTGACTATCGGGATAGACGATATAGACATACCTCCTGAAAAGGGAAAAATACTCGCTAAGGTTGAGGAAAAGATAAGCAAGATCGAGAATTATTATGAACAGGGGCTTATTACTGAGTTTGAGAGACACCAGAGGCTTATACAGACCTGGTCCAAAGCCAATGAAGATGTAGCCGATGCCATGGAAAAAAACTTCAATAAATTTAATTCTGTTTATATGATGGCTACGTCCGGAGCCAGGGGAAATATCAAGCAGTTAAGGCAGCTTGCCGGCATGCGTGGACTTGTGGCAAATGCAAGGGGTGATATCATTGACAGCCCTATTAAATCAAACTTCAGGGAAGGACTGGATGTGCTGGAGTATTTCATATCCACCCATGGTGCAAGGCAGGGGCTGGCAGACACTGCATTGCGTACAGCAGATTCAGGTTACCTGACGAGGAGACTTGTTGATGTTGCCCAGGATACGATGATAACAATAAAAGACTGCGGGACAGAAGAAGGCATTTATCTTTATGTCCTTACCCTTGAGGGTGAGCCAAACACAAACTTGATTGGAAGGATATGCCTTGAAAGTGTTATGAATCCCGGGACCAAAAAGAGCATAATAACAGCAGGCTCGGAGATAACGGACAGGCATCTGCAGAAATTCATACATGCAAATATAGAAAAAATAAAGGTAAGGTCAACCATGACCTGCGAAGCTGAATCAGGAGTTTGCCAGATGTGCTATGGCAGGGATATGGCTACCGGCAAGATGGTTGAAATAGGGGAAGCAGTTGGTACTATTGCGGCGCAGTCCATAGGTGAACCGGGAACCCAGCTAACCATGCGTACCTTCCATACAGGTGGTGTGGCCAGCACTGTAATACAGAGATCCATAAAATCACCGGTGAAGGGCAAACTTGTACTCAGGAAGGACCTTCTTGATGAACTGAAAATAAAGAAGGATGATTTCAAACAGGAGGATTCACAGGAAATACTTGAAATAAATATTGAGCATATCCCGCACAAACTTGTCTTCCAGGTAAAAATGGATGACGGGGACATAGTGGATGTCATCATTCCAAAGGGCGAGATACTTCAATTGAACAGGAGCATAAATTTGGAAGCAGGGGAAGTATTCGCAAAACTGATTATGACAGCCAAGAGGAAGACTCATGTCCACAAACACGAAAAGACTTTTGAAGGTATTGACATAACCAGCGGTCTGCCAAGGGTAGTTGAACTCTTTGAGGCAAGAAAACCAAAAGAACATGGGTATATAGCAGAAATATCCGGAAAAGTATCGATACAGGATATAGATTCGAGGTTCAGGATGCTGACCATCAGGAGCAAGGATGGCGAGCAGGAAAAGTCATACCAGATACCTACGAGGGCAAAACTTAATGTAAAAGATAAGGATGCAGTCCATGCAGGAGACCAGCTTACAGACGGACCAAGGAACCCCCATGATATTTTAAGGATAAGCGGAATAAGGGAATGCCAGCAGTATATGGTTAAAGAAGTCCAGAACGTTTATAAGTCACAGGGTGTTGAGATAAATGACAAGCATATAGAGGTAATAGTAAGGCAGATGCTTAAGAAAGTTACCATAATAGACCCTGGAGACAGTGATTTCCTACCCGGCCAGATGTTGGACAGGCTTGTTTTTGAAAAGGAAAACAACAGGTTGATATCAGCCATGAAGAAACCTGCCAGCGCTGTCCAGAATCTAATGGGTATAACCAAGGCTTCGCTGGCTACCGACAGTTTTCTTTCAGCAGCTTCTTTCCAGGAGACCACAAGGGTGCTGACAGATGCTGCCCTCGAGAACAAGGTGGACAATCTTGCCGGGCTTAAGGAAAATGTCATCATAGGCAAGGCCATACCGGCCGGCACGGGAATGAATAGCTTAAAAGACCTGGAACTTTCTTATCCAGGTTATAAAAAAGAGAATAAGGATGAAATAGAAATACTTCAGGAATCAGAGGAGGATGACATAAAGGAAATAGAAATAAACATATGACATGAAATGACCCTGTGGCACTTTATGAATAGTGAAGAAGTGTTATAAGTATGTCAATAGACATTTTTTTATATTGACATTTTAATTCTTAAGTGATAAATTTCTTTTTCGTGTCTCAAAAAAGGCCGTTATTTACTATTATTTTTTTAATTAGCAAAATAAAAAAGACAGAGGTTGGATTTGTATGCCTACAATAAACCAGTTAGTTAGAAAAGGCAGGAAAAAAATAGATAAAAAGAAGAAAACCCCGGCTCTCCAGGAGAACCCTATCAGGAGAGGGGTATGTATCCGTGTATATACCACTACGCCCAAAAAACCTAATTCTGCCCTGAGGAAAGTGGCAAGGGTTAGATTAACCAATGGCGTAGAGGTAACTGCGTATATTCCCGGGATAGGCCATAATCTCCAGGAGCACTCCATCGTACTTGTGAGGGGCGGAAGAGTGAAAGACCTTCCGGGAGTAAGATATAAAATAATCAGGGGATCCCTGGACACTGCCGGTGTTGAGGATAGGAAATCGGCAAGATCCCGTTATGGGGCCAAGAGGCCAAAGTAATATTGTTAAGGAGAATTTATGTCGAGAAAAGGGACAACTCCCAAAAGAGCAATGATTTTAGACCCGGTATTTAAAAGTAAGCTTGTGACCCAGTTTGTAAATATGATTTTGCTGGGTGGCAAGAAAAGCATAGCTGAAGATATTGTTTACAGCAGCTTAAGGGTGCTGGGGGAAAAAACCAGAGAGAATCCGCTTGATATACTGGAAAAATGTATGGAAAATGTCAGGCCCGTCCTGGAAATTAAGTCCAGGAGGGTTGGTGGGGCAACCTACCAGGTGCCTATTGAAGTTAGTTCCGAGAGGGCGAATACCCTTGCTATCAGGTGGATTGTAGGTTTTTCGAGGAAAAGGAAAGAAGGGACAATGGCCCAGAGACTGGCAGCAGAGATACTTGACGGGGCCAGCAACACAGGAAATAGCGTCAGGAGAAAAGAAGAGCTTCATAAGATGGCTGAAGCCAACAGGGCGTTTGCCCATTACAGATGGTAATATTATAAAAATTCGGGTGATCCGGGAATGTCAAGACAGGTATCGCTTAAAAATACAAGAAATATAGGGATAACGGCACATATAGATGCAGGGAAAACCACCACCACGGAAAGGATACTGTATTATACCGGGAAGACCTATAAGATAGGTGAAGTCCATGACGGTGCAGCCGTTATGGATTGGATGATACAGGAGCAGGAACGGGGTATCACTATTACGTCTGCCGCAACGACCTGTTACTGGAAGGATCACAAGATAAATATAATTGATACTCCGGGACATGTAGACTTTACGGTTGAGGTGGAGAGGTCGTTAAGGGTACTGGATGGCATGATTGCTATTTTTTGTGCAGTTGGCGGAGTTGAACCGCAATCCGAAACCGTTTGGAGACAGGCAGTAAAATATAATGTTCCCCGTATAGCTTTCATAAACAAGATGGACCGCAATGGTGCTGATTTTTTCTATGTCCTGGATATGATAAGGGACAGGCTCAATGCAAATCCCCTTGCTGTACAGATTCCAATTGGCAAGGAAGATAATTTCCAGGGGATAATCGATCTTATAAGCATGAGATCCATAATTTATAAAGATGAGATGGGCATAAAGTTTGAATACGAGGATATTCCGGAAGAGCTCAAATCCGAGGCTTTTAAATACAGGCAGGAATTAATTGAAAATATAGCCAATTATAATGACGGGATTTTAAATAAATATGTTGAGAATGAAGAAATAAGCCCTGAAGAGCTGAAAAATGCCTTGAGGGATATTACTGTTAGTTTAAAGGGAATACCTGTATTATGCGGGGCATCTTTTAAAAACAAGGGCGTGCAGCCACTTCTGGATGCAGTAGTCGATTACCTGCCTTCGCCACTGGATGTCTCTATACCGGAAGGAGAAAACCCTGAAAACGGTGATACTGTTTTACGGGAAGTAAATGATAACGCCCCGTTTTCCGGGCTGGTATTTAAAATAATGAGCGATCCTTTTGTAGGGCGGCTCAGTTATATAAGGATATATTCGGGTTCTATCACCAATGGCGTTCAGGTCTTAAACACAAATTCGGGGATGAAAAGCCGTATCGGCAAGCTGCTTGAGATGCATGCCAACAGCAGGGAAGAATTAAAAGAGGCTTTTGCCGGTGACATAGTGGCAATTGTAGGGCTAAAAAATATAAAGACAGGCAACACTGTCTGTGACCCTAATAAACCGGTAAGATATGAATCCATTACTTTTCCGGAGCCTGTTATTTTCATTGCCATTGAACCAAAGACAAAGACTGATCAGGAAAAATTGTCTATCTCCCTGTCGAGGCTTGCTGAAGAGGATCCTACTTTCAGGGTTGAAACAGATCCTGAAACTGGGCAGACCATCATTTCGGGTATGGGTGAGCTACACCTCGAGGTGATTGTTGACAGGTTGCTGAGGGAGTTTGGAGTAGGTGCAAATGTAGGCAAGCCCCAGGTTTCTTACCGGGAGACAATTACAAGGGAAGCCCAGGTCGAAGGTAAGTATATAAGGCAAAGCGGGGGAAGGGGCCAGTATGGTCATGTGGTTATCAGGTTTGAACCCAATGAATATGGGAAAGGGTTTGAGTTTGAAGACAAGACAAAAGGCGGAGTAATCCCCGCGGAGTACATAAAACCAATTGAGGCAGGGATAGAGGAAGCCATGCAAAGTGGTGAAGTTGCCGGATATCCTGTTGTGGATTTAAAGGCAATTCTCCTTGACGGTTCATACCATGAGGTTGATTCCTCGGAAATGGCTTTCAGGATAGCCGGTTCCAAAGCTTTCAGGGAAGCAATGAAAAGGGCCAACCCGATTCTTCTGGAGCCTATTATGGATGTCGAAATAACTGTATCTGATGAATATATGGGTGAAGTGATAGGCGATCTTAATTCGAGAAGGGCAAGGGTCTCTTCAGTTGATATGAGAAATAATAACCGTATCATAAAGGTAAATGCGCCCCTTTCAGAAATGTTCGGGTATGCTACTGACCTGCGTTCAAGGACCCAGGGCAGGGCGACATTTACAATGCAGTTTAAAAAATACGAGCCCATTCCCGGAAGAATTGCTGATGAAATAATTAACAGGTACAGGGGAAGCAGTATTGCTGTTTAATTTTAAACTAAACCTATAGGAAAGGATAATATTATGGCTAAAGCAAAATTTGAAAGGACCAAACCTCATATAAACATTGGAACCA
>JAFGDA010000123.1 GCA_016932375.1 Actinomycetota bacterium
AGGAAACCAGGGATGATTTCAGCCATATCGGTAAACAGCTAATAATAAGCTGAAGCCATACACAGTGAAGGTGTTTAAAAAATATCAAATAATTAGTGAAAGAGAAGTTAATGAAAGATACTCTTTTAAAGCCATTAACAAATGAAGATCTTGAAATATTTAAAAAAGAATTTGAAGATTTTTTGCCTTATGAAATCATAGATTCCCATGTGCATTTATGGGAGCGTGATATATTTGTAAAAACTATTACAAAAGAAAGGTTAGACCAGAATCCTGCACTGGATTCCGAAATAGTTGATGGTTTCAGGATAGAGGATTTTAAAAAATTCGTAAAAGAAGCATTTCCAGGTAAAAAATATGAGGGTATTTTTTTCGGGTTACCGGTAAAGGAAGCTGATCTTGATATATGCAATAAATATGTTTCTGATGCTTGTAAGAAGAGCGATAGCTATGGCCTGTTTAACCCGACTGCAGATTTAAAGGAAATCCCTTCCGGTTTTTTCAAAGACCGCTTTATTGGCTTTAAACCTTATCCTGACCTTGTGGATTATAAGGCTCCTGAGGATTTTTCAAAGCTTAACATTGATGTAAGCATGTTTGATTTTATTTCAAGGACAGTATTTGAATTTTGCCAGGAATATGGGCTCATCCTCCTGATCCATATACCGAGAGCCGGCAGGTTGAATGATAGACGCAACATTGAAGAGATTAAAACTATGGGTAAAAAATACCCCAATATAAAAATAATCCTTGCCCATGCAGGCAGGTCTTATTGCTACAGCGATATAAATGAAAGCATCAAATATTTAAAAGAAATAAAGAACCTGTATGTTGATACTGCAATGATAAATAGTTTTTCTGTAAACAAGGTCCTGCTGGAAGAGCTGGGGCCGGACAGGTTATTATACGGAAGCGATCTTCCCATTGCCCTGCTAAAGGGGAAAAACATAGATATCAATAACAGGCATTATTTTGTTACAGCCACACCCAAAACCTGGAGCCTGTCTTCGTCAAAAATGGATTTAAATAGTTTTACCTATTTCATATATGAAATCATAAGGGCACTCAAGATATCGGTAAGAAGTTTAAATCTCGGTAAAAGGGACGTAGAAAATATTTTTTACGGTAATTGCAATAATATGATTAAGGAAATTAAAGGTAATTTTTAAAATATAAACATTAATAAAAATTGTATTTTAATCCTGGAAGGAGGTTGTAAGGAGGCATATAGAATGAAAAAACACTGTCAATTAAAGTAAAAGGGTTGGCTGTACTTAAGTAAGATTAAGTAGCCGGTACATAAAATGAAGAGGAGGTGGTATCAGGGAAAAAAATAATTTGGTATTTAAAATACCAGAAGCAGATATTAAAAAAATGTTTAGGAGGATTGGAAATGTATAAAAGTAAAATTGTTAAAATATCATTGTTGTTTTTGGTGCTTATTTTAGTAGCATCTTTAAGTTTGTTTGGCTGTAAGGAGGAGGCACCTGCTGCCGGAGAAGAGGCAGCAGAAGCTCAAGAGGAGGCAACAGAAACCGGGGAAGAAGAAGCACCTGCAGCTGGAGAAGAGGCAGCGGAAGCTTCAGGAGAAATTGCTGTACCTGAAGAGGAAGTAACTTTAAGCCTGTGGTTCCAGGACTGGGAAGGCGGCTCAAAATGGACGAATGATTGGGTTGCAGTATTTGAAGAAAAATATCCAACTATTAAGATAGATGTTACGTTCCTTCCGTTTGAAGAAATAAATACAAAATTATTTCCTGCGATTGCAGCTGGAAATGAATCCGATCTAATGTTTTTTTATGATGATTGGCTTTTAGGTAAAGATGCCTCTAAATTTTTTGGACCCGTAACTCCGGATCTCTATACATATGATGCGATAAAAGAAGTTACTTTTGAGTCAACCATAGTCCGGTATACCGGTAGTGACGGTGAGTTATATGCCATACCATGGGGTACAGGGTCAAATGCAGCAGGTATTCTTTACCATAAAGACATAATAGACGAAGCAGGGGTTGACATCGAAGGTATAAAAACCTGGGATGATTTAAAAGAAGCCGCAAAGAAACTCACGATACATGATGCCAGCGGAAAAATAGAAAGAAGTGGTATATTATTCACCTATCATGAAATTGCCTATACCTGGCTGGATATGATAGCAGCACAGGGAGCAGCAGATGAATTATTTAATGTAGATACAGGTGAATGGAATTTCAATATACCTGAAGCAAAAGAAACCCTTGAGTTTATTAATTCATTTGTAGAAGAGGGTTTATTTGATCCCCAGTCAGGTGATCCATTTACAGCATTCCCAAACAAGCTGGGAGCAATGTTCGAAGTTGGTCCATGGGGACTTGGCGCATGGGGTGAGCAGTATCCGGATCTTGAGCTTGATTATATGTATATGCCGCTATACCCGGGGACAGAAAGAAATGTCCATACAATAGCAAGCTGGGGAAGCATGGCTTATTCAAAAAATCTTGAAGGAGCTGAAAAAGATGCTGCCCTGATATTCTTAAAAGAAATTCTTGAGAACGAAGAATTCTATAACATAGCATTTAGCAATGACTACTGGGTTGGAACACCGGGCAGCAAAGCATATCTTGATAATTTAGTTCAAATGGTGGAAGCTGGAAATGTCCCTTCACCAAAAGCTGAAATAACTGCCAGATTTGCGCCAAAATATGTTGAGAATATCAATCTTTTACCAACCATGATAAGTGAACCCGAATTAATAAGGGCAACAATTTTCCCCGAAATGACCAGTGTCTTCATTGGGACAAAGACAGTAGATCAGGTACTGGATTATTTGACACAGACCTGCACAAACCTTGAGCAGGAGAAATAATCCGGTAACATTCAATAATGATAATTGACAGGATGCCTTTCAAAAAGGCATCCTGTCAAAAAAGAATATAAATTTGGAGAATTAAAAGTGGATTTAGTTACCAGAAAAAGGTCAAAAATAAATAGTTACATTTTAATTGTTAGTTTTTTAATATTTGCCTATTATCTTATAATTACGATCGGTCCGCTGTTTTACAATATATATATGTCATTGTCCAAAACAGACCTGATGTCAGAATGGACATTTGTAGGTTTGAGAAATTATTTATCTATCTTCAAAGATCAAATTTTCTTGAAATCCCTGCTTCATAATTTTATATATATACTGGTTATGGTACCTGTGGGTATAGGAAGTTCGCTTTTAATTGCTTTTTTAATTTATAATACTAATGGGTTTGCTAAAAAAACATATTTATTTATGTTTTTTGCCCCAGTTGTAACTTCATTAATTGCTGTATCGGTAATATGGAGATTACTCTATTACCCTAATGTGGGTTTATTTGCAAGAGTAATCCAGGGCTTGTTCCATATAGAGGCACCGCTTTTTTTGCAGGATCCTAATATAGCCCTGTTATGCATCATTTTAATGGATATATGGAAGGATACCGGGTTAAGGGTTGTTGTTCTTCATGCCGGGATGGAAGAAATTCCTGAATCAGTGTTTGATTCTGCAAGGATTGATGGAGCATCTTTCTTTTCAACGTTTTTCAGGATAATCATACCGCTCCTCAGGCACCAAATAATATTCCTGGCGGCTATTTATTCAATCAATGCTTTAAGAGTTTTTGGGCAGGTATATATGATGACCGGGAATCCGGCTGGAGGACCGGCACATTCAACACAGGTCCTTGTTGTGAGGATGTACCAGGAAGCTTTTCTATATACAAAATTTGGCAGGGGAGCAGCTATCAGCATGATTGTATTTATCATGCTTTTTGGTCTTGTATACCTGGAAATTAAATCATTTAGCAAAGGCTGGGAGTATTAGGGGAAATGCTTAAAAATAAAAAAATAAAATTAAATAGTAATAGGATATCAAGATATGCTTCCAGGTTTACTTTGCATTTGATATTAATTATAGGCAGCTTTGCAATGATAGTACCGTTTTTATGGATGATAATATCATCCTTTAAACCGAATATAGATATAATTAGCGTAAACTTTCAATTATTCTCATCTAATTGGACCCTGGAAAATTATCAAAAAATATTCAGGGAAATGCCAATTTTAAGGGCATATCTTAATAGCCTGTTTGTAGCTACGGTCGCAACTTTCTTTACTGTTTTGAGTTCCAGCGCTGCGGGTTATTTATTTGCCAAATTGAGATTCTGGGGAAGGGATGCCCTGTTTTTCATTGTCCTCGGCAGCATCATGATCCCGGCAGAAATAGTTATAATACCATTGTATCTTATGATAAGCAAAGTCAGTCTTGTAAACTCGTATACTGCCCTTATAGCTCCATTTCTCATAAATGCTTTTGGAGTTTTTTTAATGCGTCAATTTATCTACGGTATACCAAACGAGAATATAGAAGCTGCAAGGATTGACGGCGCCTCTGACTGGAGAATTTACTTCAATATAATTATACCGCTTATAAAACCATGTATAGCTGTTGTTGGAATTCTTACTTTTATATGGACCTATGATAATTTCCTCTGGGCACTTGTAGTGGTAAGTGAAACGAAAATGATGACCCTGCCCCTTATACTTGGACGCTATGCAATGACAGAAGGAGGAGTAATCGCCGGCGCAAGCATGGCGACAACTTCAATTGTGGTAATACCTGTCCTCATTGTATATGCATTTTTCCAGAGATTTTTCATTAAGGGTTTGAGCATGACCGGAATTAAAGCTTAGCCAGGGAAGTTATCAATACATGCGTTATTAATCAAATAGTAAAAGAAGCAAAGGTAGATTAAATGAACTCAAGAGAATTATTTTTGAAAACATTGAATTTTGAAAAAAACGCCCGGACATTAAAATGGGAATTTGGATTCTGGGGTGGCACATTGCAGAGATGGTATAAGGAAGGGCTCCCACTTAAGGAAGGCTTCAAAAGGAAAATTATTTATGGAGATACTATACTGGGACCTGGTTTTGAATACCCCCTTCCAAGTTTGGATGAAGAACTGCTTATGGAATCAGACATAAGTTCATATTTTAACTTTGATGAAGGGCCTATTACTTTTCCTTTTAACTGGTTTTATTGCCCGAGATTCGAAGTAAAAATAATAAGGGAAACAGAAGAAAAGGTTGAATATATCGGAAATGACGGAATAAGAAGGCTGGCATATAAAGATGAGAGGAGCATGCCTCAATGGATAGAGCATCCGGTAAAAGATGAATCAGACTGGGAAGAGATTAAAGATAGCAGGTTAAACCTCAAGAATATTAACGAGCGTATTACTGTTGATGATATAAACCAGTATGTATCGGAATGCAAAAACAGGAATCGCCCGATGTGTCTCTATGGTACCCCTGTAGGGTTTTTTGGGATACTGAGAATTTTGATAGGTGAAGAAAGCTTATACTACTGGTATTATGACAAACCGGCTTTTTTGAAAGAGATACTGGAATATCTTTGCAGTTTCTGGTTGGGTATCGCGGAAGAGCTGACATCTAAAATAGATTTCGACTACGGGAGATTTTTCGAAGATATGGCTTATAAAGGTGGATCCCTTGTCAGTCCGGAAATATTCAGGGAGTTCATATCGCCATATTACAGGCGGTTAATAGATTTTGCAAAATCCAGGGGGGTGAAGCATTTTATAGTTGATTCGGATGGATATATGGAAGATTTGATCCCGCTGTTTCTGGATGCCGGGATGAATGGATTTTTACCATTTGAGGTCCAGGCAGGAAATGACATTGAAAGAATCAGGAAAAATTATCCCGGTATCGCTATCCTGGGTGGTGTTGATAAGAAAGCTCTTATTGATAAGGAAAATATCGACAGGGAATTGGAAAAGGTAAAAAGGATGCTAAAGATAGGAGGTTATATTCCCTATGTTGATCATACCGTTCCACCGAATATAAGCTGGGACAACTTTAAGTACTACAGGGAAAAATTAAATAATATTATCGAAAATAATTAATAATTGTAGATTGTTGCCGTTTTAAATGGGGAACCAGATTTTTATTGAATTGATTTAAAACTTTTTTTATAAAAACTGTAAATAATTTTAAAGAGGAGGATGCTATTATATGATGTGGAAAAAGGATAAGCTAAAGATAGGTGTAATGGGATTGACAAGGGGGTCTGACTTTGCGAAGACATTCGAGGCAAACCCGGACTCGGAAGTAGTTGCTGTCTGCGAATTCAACAAAAAGAGGGCGGAAGATTTTTTAAGGTTTAAGGAAAATGTAGCGGTTTATTCAGATTATGATAAATTTCTGGAGCATGACCTTGATGCAGTAATGGTTGCAGGATATTTAAGCGAGCATGTACCCCAGGCAATTAAGGCCCTTGAATCAGGAAGGCATGTTCTTTCGGAAGTTACAGCATGCAAGACACTTGCAGAAGGGGTTGCCCTGTGCAGGGCGGTAGAAAAATCCGGCAGGGTTTATATGTATGCTGAAAATTATTGTTACTTTTCTTATGCGCAGGAGATGGAAAGATTGTATAAGGAAGGTGTTATAGGGGAATATATGTATGGAGATTGCGAATACATACATAAGTTTGACATGAATGAATATGCAATCTTGATTGATAAGCCGGATCACTGGCGAAGCTGGATTCCTGCAACATATTATTGTACGCATGCCCTCGGCCCTGTTTTAACCATTACAGGCACAAGACCGGTTAAGGTGAGTGGATTTGTAGTTCCAAACACCCTTTCCCGTAATTTCGGAAGAAAAGGTGATGATGCGAGTGTGCTTATATGTACGATGAACAACGGAGCGATAACAAGGGTAATCCCATGGTCTTATTTAACGCACAAGCCATACTCTCTATGGTATGCTATCTATGGCACAAAGGGTTCGATGGAAAATAACAGGTTCAGGCCCCAGCAAACTTTAAATATAACGCTGGATGATGACCCCGATACCAATTATGAAAGGAGCTACCAGCCCAAGTTCAGGACATATCATGATAAGAAATTTGTCAGCCACGGCGGGAGCGATTTCTTTATCGTTAAGAACTTTGTGGATTCAATAATTAACGAGACTCCGCCCCCGATAGATGTATATACTGCAATGGATATGACACTCCCGGGGATACTTGGATACAGGTCTGCACTGGAAGGCAATGCTTCCCTTGAAGTTCCTGATTTTCGCAAAGAAGAAGTAAGAAAGAGATATGAAAATGATTTATGGTCCCCGGATCCTGCGGACAGGGATATTCCCGGTCAGCCGTTCCCTTCCATACTGGGTGATATTGAGATACCTGAATCGGTATATAAGGAAGTGGAAAAAAGAAGAATTGCTGAAGTGGTTAAACCGGAAGAAGCAAGAAGGTTATATGAATAGGGGATCAGTTAAAGCCATTTCCTGTTTATAGCCTTGCAGCATTAAACAATGAATTAATAGGGATGGGCATTTATTGGTTCCGGAAAAATAATAGTAATAAATATTAAATATTTAATTACTTTGATAAGGGAGTAATGGTACATGGAATTTCCAAAGATAGGTTTCCTGCCTTTATATCTTGAACTTTATGATGATGTAATACCAGAAAACAGGCTGCAGATGGAAGCATTCCTAAAAAAAGTTTCAGGAGAGATCGAAAGAAGGAATATCATAATAAAGCAGTCTCCTGTATGCAGGAAGAAAGAAGAATTCCGGAAAGCAGTGCAATATTTTGAAAAAGAAAAGGTGGATGCAATATTGACCCTGCACCTGGCATATTCGCCATCCCTTGAGTCTGCGGATGCACTGTCTGCAACAAGGATTCCCATTATTATTCTTGACACAACTCCTTCTTATGGCTTCAACTGCCAGACACCACCGGAAGAAATAATGCATAATCACGGCATACATGGGGTCCAGGATATGTGCAATGTACTTTTAAGGCGGAATAAGGATTTCATAATTGAAGCCGGGCACTGGGAAAAATCCGGTGTAATTGACAGGATAGCAAAACATATCAGGGCTTCAATGTTGGCAAGGTCAATATCAGGGATCCGTGTCGGCAGCATAGGCGGTGCCTTTAAAGGCATGGGAGATTTTTACGTATCCCCCGGAATATTAAAAAAAACCATAGGTATAGAAACAGTAGATACTTCAACTGAGGATATAGTGCACTTGCTCCCTGACCCTGAAGATAATGAAGTAAACAAAGAAATTGAATACGATAATGAAAATTTTTTTATAAAAAATCTTTCGAGGGAAGCGCATTTAAACACGTCAATTACCGGAATTGCTATAAGGAAATGGATCAAAAGCAACAATTTGGGTGCTTTTACCATTAATTTTTCTGCAATTGGTAAAACATCCGGTTTTCCGACATTTCCGTTTCTTGAAGCAAGCAAGCAAATGGCAAACGGTGTAGGTTACGCAGGTGAGGGTGATGTCCTGACGGCATCACTGGTTGGTTCTCTTTTAAAAATGTGCCCGGATGTCTCATTTATAGAAATGTTTTGCCCGGATTGGGAAGGTGACTGCATATTTTTAAGCCATATGGGGGAGATGAATATCGCCTTAACATCCGGTAAACCTGTTCTTGTAGAAAAGAACCTCCCTTTTTTGGGCGTGAATAACCCGGCAATAGCTTTTGGAAGGTTTAAACATGGTGATGCGGTACTGGTTAACCTGGCGCCTTCGGTTGGAGGAACCTACAAGCTGATTGTAAGTCCTGTAAAAATGTTAGAAGTAAATGCAAGAGATGGGCTGGAAGATACCATCCGCGGCTGGTTCAGGGCAAATATTCCGGTCAGTGATTTCCTTGAAGAATTCAGCATTGCCGGCGGGACCCATCATTCAGCGATTGTTTACGGGGATTTCTTAACAGAAATAACAAGTTTCGGTAAAATAATGGGCTGGGATGTAATAAATATACATTAAATTA
>JAFGDA010000124.1 GCA_016932375.1 Actinomycetota bacterium
AACTTCAAGAATTGAACCTTAGGTCAAATATATTAGTATTTTTTTGATACTTAATATCAAATTATATAGGGGGGAAATGTAATGAGGGAGATGACATCAAGAGAAAGGTTCTATACTACAGCAGAAAATAAGGAACCTGACCGTATTCCAATACAACTTGGAGGATTAGCTACCTCGATAGCTAATTATCAGTGGGGTGAAACTGCCAAATATGGATATGAGGCATTCTGCAGATATGTAGGTTTGGACAAGTGGGAAAAACCAATAGGAATTTGGGGCATATTAAATTTAGAACCAAAAGTCATAGAGAGGGCGCATAGTGATTTTGATGTTGTTTCTATCGGTTATTACGATCCAAAGGATATGGGAGATGGAACATTAAAGTTTAAGGAATTTGGGCTTAATGCTGCTGTTTGTGGCGGCCTGACTGATTTTCCTGATAATATGGCAACACTTCGTAATACTACTTCTATAAAAGATGTAGAAGAATATCCATATTGGCCTGATATAGAAGACCCGGTTTTTTATAAAGGAGTCAGGGAAGAAGCAAAGAAAAGGCATGAGAATTCCCAATATGCTATTCAAGCCGATTCTGGTTTTTTCTGTATGATAGATTTTGTATATGTATGGTTCCGTGGTTTTGATAATTGGGCTACAGATCCTTATATATATCCTGAATTTCATAAAGCCTTAAAGGATAAAATAGCTTATTACAGTACCGAGATAGCCAAAAATTTTTATGCAGAAGTTGGGGAATATGCTGACTTAACATCTTATTATTGTGATCTGGGGACTATGGAAAATTCATTCATATCACCGGAGCATTATAAAAAATATATTATGCCTTATCATAAGAAATGGATCGAGGCTGTTAAATCTGTATCAAAGGCTAAAATATGGTTTCATTGTTGTGGTGCTGTCCATGATCTCATACCTTACTATATTGAAGCAGGCTGGGAAATACTTAACCCCTTGCAACCGTTAGCCCGCAATATGGATGCCCGGACCCTTAAAAGGGATTTTTATGGGAAAATAGTCCTTGATGGTGGCATAGATTTACAGAAATTACTGGCAATGGGCACAGTAGACGATGTGGTAAACGAGACAAAGGAATTAATTAAAATATTTGGCCCAGGTGGTGGCTGGATAGCCGCTGCTGCCAATAACTTACCTCCTGATGTATCACCTGAAAACTATTATGCATTTACAGACACGGTCTACAAATATGGCAGATATCCGATAAGTTTATAATTAGAATTATTAATAAAATATTTAAGCCTGTTATGGTCATATATACTTTTAGCCAGTAAATCAGGAGTATTTTAGATAATATCTCCTGTTTCTTATCAAGGTTTAAAGTTTTTAATGTGTTAAAGTGAAGGGATTAAATTACCTGAATAGAGTTTGACTATATTTTCATGTTATTTAAAAAAAGGAGGTGGACCGGGGTTACTGATAAAAATAAAAAAAAGGGAGGTGAGAAAATAAAAAAGGAGATTTGTTTAGGTCGATCATTGTGTGCCAATAATTCATAACTAAAACAAATCTCGGGGTACATTATAATAAAAAAGGTGTTAAAAATAAATTTATGAGGAGGTTTAGGAAATGAAAAAAATATTCGTATGGATTCTCGTATCAATTTTTACTTTTTCACTGTTATTTTTGGGTATTGGTTGCAAGGAACCTGAGGTAATTATCGAAACAGTTATTGAAACTGTAACAGAAACAGTTGTTGAAACTGTGGTCGAGGAAGCTCCTGAAGAAGAGGCCATGGAGCCAATCACTGTTGGTTTTAGCAATGGTCCTATTACCCATGCCTGGCGGACCCAGATGATAGCGGATGTTCAAAAAGACTTTGCGTTGTATAAAGGTATGGGATGGGTTGATGAATTGATTATACAACATGCCGGTTTTGATGTTGATCTCCAGATTAATCAAATAAGGAACCTTGTAAATGCAGGTTGTGATATGATAATAGTTGATCCAAATTCTGCAACCGCATTGGATCCGGTGATGGAAGAAGCAGTTGATGCCGGTGTTTTAGTATTGGTTGCTGATCAATTTGTCTCCAGCGAGGTAGTTTACCAGATACCACAGGATGGATATGAATGGATAAGAGTACAGGCAGAGTGGGTATTAGATAAAATGGGTGGTGAAGGTAATTTAGTCCATATGAGCGGGATTGCCGGCCAGCCAACCTCTACCGACAGGGACCTTGCAATCGAGACTATCCTGAAAGATTATCCCGATATTAATTTACTGGCCAAGGTACAGGGTAATTGGGATCCTGCAGCTGCCCAGCAGGCAATGGCTGATACGCTTGCAGCATTTCCTTCCATCGATGGTATAATAACCGAGGATGGACAGCCGACAGGTATTTTCAGGGCATTTGAAGCTGCCGGAAGAGATGTCCCTGTTATGAATGCCGATTATATGGCAAGTACCCTTGAGTGGTGGATAGCGCATATGGAAGAAGGATTTGATAGCTTTACCGTAATGAACTCTCCAGGCTTCTTCAGTAATATTTGCCTGGGAGTCGGGTTAAGAATGTTGAGAGGCTGGGAATTACCGGACGGATTCTGGGGGCCGGATGAGCTTCATAATATAACTACTCCTACAGTAGCACATATTACTACTGCCGAATACATTACAAAAGATAATGTAGTGGAAATATATGAAGAGCATATTTTAACTCGTGGGGTTGATGTATATATCGACAGGTGGCCAGGCCAGGAAGAAATTAATTCATGGTTCGAAACTACGGAATAATATCCATTTCTTATTAAGAGTCAGTCACAAGTTAGAGATGGTATATTAATTTGAAATTATTATATATACCATCTCTATAAAAAATAAGAGATTATAATATGAATTTATTCGAAGCAAATAACATATCTAAAAGATTTGGGGGAGTAGTAGCACTTATCGACGCGGAATTTGGATTTTCCGGTTGTAAGATCTGTGGCCTGGTAGGGGCCAACGGATCAGGAAAAACAACTTTTGCAAGAATTTGTGCCGGTCTTATCAATAAAGACAGCGGTAATTTTTATATAGATGGAGAAACCAAGGATATAAACTCGCCTTTTGATGCCGAAAAGCTGGGGATAGCCCTGGCCCATCAGAACCTAAGCCTTATCCCGGATTTAACCGTCTGGGAAAATATTTGCTTGGGTCACGAGCTAAGAAAAGGCAAAATATTTCCAGGTAATAAAAATTCCATGGACCTTTCCATTGAAATACTTAACGACCTTGTACCGGGAGAGATATCCATAAACAGCAAGATTTCAACTCTTAATCCTGCCCAGAAGCAGATAGTAGAAATTGCAAAGGCGCTTTACCGGAAACCAAAACTTTTGATATTGGATGAATCCACGGCTGCGCTTGAGTATTTTCATGTAGAAAAACTTTTTGAAAAGATAAAGCAGCTTAAGGAAGATGGGATGTCCATTATCTTTATTTCTCACCGGTTGTGGGAAATTATTAAAATTTGTGATTTATTGTATGTATTCAGGAATGGTAAAACAGTCGGAAAAATAGATTTTGAAAAAGAACCAAGGGATGAAAATTTAATTGTTCCCCTGATTACCGGAGGGGATTTTTGTGGGATAAATTATATTAAGAAGGAGAAAAAAAATCTTATAGAAAAAAATGTTATTATCAGGTTTGATGAAGTTTCCTATAGAAATAAATTGAATAAAGTAAGTTTTGAAATAAAAAAGGGGGAAATTGTAGGAATCGGGGGTCTTCATGGACAGGGACAGGAAGAGCTTATTATGGCATTATCCGGAGCTGTACCAGTGGAAAGTGGAAAATATTATTTTGAAGGAAAGGAATTCAGGTCCAGGCATACACTAAATGCCATAAGAAAGGGGATTTACCTGGTCCCGGGTGACCGGCAAAAAGATGGCCTCTTTAATAATCATAGTATTTTAAGAAATATAATATACCCCCGTTTTACGTTAAAAAAAGAACGTCTCTTTTTGAAGTTAAAGAACCTTTACAAAATAACCGGGGATATCATAAAAAAAATATCTATCAATCCTCCTGAAAGTGAAATGACTGTAAAAAATTTAAGTGGAGGAAACCAGCAAAAGGTTGTATTTGGCCGCTGGTTGCAATTCCAACCAAAGGTAATATTGCTGAACGATCCTACAAAGGGTGTCGATATAGAAACCAAAGACAGCCTTTACCGGATAGTGAACGAGCTCTCCCTAAAAGGGACTACTGTAATCTTATATTCTTCAAGCAATGAAGAAATTATATGTAACTGTGACAGGGTTTTTATTATGTTCGAAGGTAAAATTGTTGAGGAGATAGAACATGAAGATATATGTGAGGACAAATTAATAAAATCTTCTTTGAGAGTAGGAGAAAAAGGTTGATTGCGCGGAAAAATAATAATCAAAAAATATTGTTAAAGGAATTGTGGTTAAGGGTTTACAAAGACAGCTCATTTCCGGGTTTTGTAGTATTAATACTTCTAATTATTGGGAATGCTATCCTTCAAAAGGACTTTTTCAGTTATAATATAATAAAATCTAACTTTATGATTTATACCCCTCTCATACTGGCTTCAATTGCCCAGGCGATAATAATCATATCAGGAAGCCTTGACCTGTCGCTGGGAGCTTCCATGTCGCTTTTTACTGTAATTACTGCATATTTTATGACAGACACAAATGTTTTCCCAATAGTAATGTTAGGCTTTGCAGTTGTTTTTATGACAGGTGCGCTTAATGGAGCTTTAATTGGCAAACTCGGACTTTCTCCTCTCATTACTACTTATGCAACACAGGCAATCATTATAGGGTTTGCAATGTTTATACTGCCTAATGCGGGAGGATATGTACCCAAATTTTTTTACCGTATCTACAGGGCTGATGTACTGAAAGTAATCCCTGCACCCATATTCATACTTATTATAGGGCTGATTATCTGGTTTGTTATCAGCAGGACTACCCTATACAGGTATATATATGCCATAGGTTCGGATGAGGAAGCAGCTTATGCTTCGGGCCTTAAAGTATCAAATATAAGATTTGCTGCTCATTTGATTGCCAGCTTATTTATAGCTATAGCAGGTTTATGTATACTTCTATCGACTGCCACGGGGGATTTCAGGTCAGGGAATCCATTTGCCCTTAATTCAGTGGCAGCTGTAGTGGTAGGAGGGGTATCCCTTACAGGCGGGAAGGGTAACATCTGGGGAGCAGTATTTGGAGCATTAATACTCGGATTGCTGAATAATCTTATATTTTTTGCACAGATTTCTTCTTTTTACCAGACATTTGCCAAAGGTATGATTATAGTTCTCTCTCTTTCCATGGCTGCCATTCCCAGGATTTTTGAAGAAAAATATAAATTTGGTTATTAAAGAGCTTATAGATGAGAAATAATAAATTTTTAAAAGGACTTGCGAAAATATTAAATAACAGGGTAATTACTGCCTTTATTCTCCTGATAATAGTTTTTATTATAGGTGAAATTATTGTTCCGGGATTTGTCTATTTTTCACATATCATGACTGTCCTGCAGGCATCCTTCTTTTTAGGGCTGGTTGCCCTCGGGCAGACTATTGTGCTGGTCTCCGGAAAAGAAGGATTGGACCTGTCTGTAGGTTCGATATTTACTATGGGTGCCATAATAGGAGCTGCAGTTCTTGATGGTAAAAATATAAATCTTCCAGTTGCTTTTGCTGTTATTCTGGTCCTTGGATTCGCGCTCGGGCTGGTAAATGGAATAGGAATTTCATTTCTCGGGATTGCCCCCCTTATTATGACCATGGCCTGGGGGATAGTGATACAGGGAGCCCTGCTTTTTATATCCAAGGGAAGTTATCAGGGTGGAGCTTCTTCCATACTTGAATCTCTGGGAAATGGTTACCTGGAATTTGGCATATTCAGTCACAATATAAGGATCCCCTGGGTTGTCATTATCTGGATAATTATCATCCTTATAGCAATGTTTATTTTTAAAAGAACTACAATAGGTTATATACTGTATGGGATAGGGGCAAATGATAGAGCGGCCAATCTCCTCGGTATAAGAACAAAAGTTGTAAGGATGAGCACCTATGGCTTTTCCGGCCTGCTTGCAGCTCTATCAGGCATGCTTTTTCTTGGTTATGCCGGTCAACCCCACCTCACCCTTGGTGATAAATATGTGCTGCCTTCGGTAATAGCTGTAGTAATTGGAGGTGTTTCTTTTGGAGGAGGTTACGGTTCTTATATAGGGGCTGTAGCAGGTTCAATATTTCTTACAACCATGACCAGTATTTTAGTCACCCTCGGTTTAAATGAAAGTGGAAGGCAGATTATAACAGGTTCTGTCCTTTTGATATTACTTATGGCTTATACCATACGAAGAAATCAAGTTTAGCAGGTATAATGAGAATAATGATTAATGATGATTAATTAAAGAGAAATAATTTTTTGATATATACATATATTAAGAATAGATTTAAAATTATT
>JAFGDA010000125.1 GCA_016932375.1 Actinomycetota bacterium
AAACAGGAGGAAAAAAAGAGTAGGAAGAGGAAATGGATCGGGCCATGGCACTACCTGTGGAAGAGGGACAAAAGGCCAGCTTTCACGTTCAGGAGGGAAAACCCGGCCGGGGTTTGAGGGTGGCCAGATGCCGCTGCAGAGAAGGCTTCCAAGGCTAAGGGGATTTAAAAATACAAGGAAGAAAGAATTTAATATAATAAATGTGGCGGACCTTGATAAATTTGAAAATGATACAATAATTGATTTTGATTTTCTAAAGGGAAAAGGGATGATAATCAAGGAAAACAACCCGGTAAAGGTCCTTGGTAACGGTGATATAACAAAGAAAATAACAGTGAAGGCCAACAGTTTCAGCAGGAGTGCAGTGACCAAGATTGAAAAAGCTGGTGGAAAAACGGAGGTAGTTTAATGCTTAGGGCGCTCATAAATGCCCTCAGGATCAGGGAAATAAGGAACAAGTTGCTTTTTACGATAGGGATCCTTGCAATTTACAGGCTGGGTGCAAATATTACCATTCCGGGAGTCGATGCAAACGTAATACTTGAACAGGTTGAGAGCGGCGTGCTCGGAATGATGGACCTGTTTTCCGGCGGGGCCTTAGGGAACTTTGCCGTATTTTCCCTTGGCATAATGCCCTACATAACTGCAACCATAATAATGCAGCTCCTTCAGGTAGTAATCCCAAAGCTTGACCAGCTTTCCAAAGAGGGTGAGACAGGCAGGAGGCGGATAAACCAGATAGCCCGTTACCTGACCGTTGCACTTTCGCTTATACAGTCGATTACAATGGTATTTTTCTTCAGGAATTTTGGAGCGATCTCGCAATTCGATTTCATACATGTATCTCTTATAGTATTGACACTGGTCGCCGGCACAACCTTGATTATGTGGCTTGGCGAGCTTATCAATATACATGGCATTGGAAACGGTATATCACTGATAATTTTTGCGAATATCATATCAAGGATGCCGGGAGAGATAATAGGACTTTTCAGGCTTGGCACAAACTATTTTTTGGTGGCGATATTTGCAATTTTTTCGATAGGCATCATAATGGCAATAATTCTTATACAGCAGGGTGAAAGGAAAGTGCCTGTCCAATATGCAAAGAGGGTTGTGGGACGTAAGGTATTTGGCGGCCAGAGTACCTATCTTCCGTTAAAAGTAAACCAATCAGGAGTCATGCCCATAATACTTGCAGTCTCATTGCTGCTCTTTCCGGCTACGGTTGCCCAGTTTGTCTCCAACAGGTGGGTACAATCTTTTGCCAATGCCCTGAGCCCTACTACGGAAGGACGTCTCAATCCAATATATGCCATAACCTATACTATACTTATTATAATATTTGCATATTTTTATTCAGCAATTACTTTTAATCCACTGGATACTGCAGATAATTTGAGAAAATATGGAGGGTTTATACCCGGGATCAGGCCTGGAAGGAATACGGCTGATTACCTTACAAATGTAATGAACAGGATTACCCTGCCGGGCGCGATCTTCCTGGCAATAATAGCCCTGCTCCCTGAAATTTTAATAAATTATTTGGGCATACCTTTCAGGTTCGGGGGTACTTCCATTCTTATCGCAGTAGGTGTGGCTCTCGAATTTATGAGGCAGCTTGAATCCCAGCTTACAATGCGGGATTATGAGGGGTTCCTGAAATGATGCTTGTACTGTTGGGGCCTCCCGGTGCCGGAAAAGGTACCCAGGCAAAGAACATTGAAAAGAAATTTGGTATAGACCATATCTCGACCGGGGATATTTTACGCAGCGAAATAAAAAAGAATTCCGTCCTTGGGATGAAAGTCAGGGAGTATGTCGAAAACGGTAAATTAGTCCCGGACAGCCTTATAATAGAGATTATAAAAGAAGTTATCAGCAGCAACGGAACAAAAAATGGGTTTCTCATGGACGGTTTCCCGAGAAACATCAGGCAGGCAGATATGTTTTCGGGGATGCTTGATGAACTGGGTATTAAGCTTGACAGGGTAATAAATATAGTTGTAGACAGGGAAGAAATAATAAAACGCCTCGGTAAAAGACGGGTATGCAAGCTGTGCCATGCTGTATCAAGCGTCAACAATGGTGAGGATAGCGCAATATGTCCAAAATGCGGCGGGGAGCTGATAAAGAGGAAAGACGATAACGGGGAGATAATAAGGCGCAGGCTTGAAGTATATGAAGAGGAAACCAGTCCGCTGATTGAATATTACAGGAAAAAAGGTATCCTGTTAAATATAGACGGGTCCGGTACCGAAGAAGAAGTAACCGGAAGGATATTTGAAAGCTTATGATAATCTGTAAATCAGGTTCCGAAATAAAATTAATGCGTGAGGCCGGCCGGATCGTTGCCGAAGTTTTTCTGGGAATAGAAGAGTTCCTTAAACCCGGTGTGGATACAGGTTATATTGATAAGAAGGTCGAACATATTATAAGGCAGCACGGTGCAATACCTGCCTTTAAGGGTTATATAGGAAGGCTATCGAGCAGGCCTTTTCCTGCAAGTTCCTGTATTTCCATAAATGAAGAAGTGGTTCATGGGATACCGGGCAGGAGAATAATATCCGAAGGAGACCTGGTAGCTGTTGATGTAGGGGTGAAATTAAATGGATTTTATGGGGATGCAGCACGCAGTTACAGGATAGGGAAAGTGAGCGGTATTGCAGACAGGTTATGGAAGGCAACAAAGGAAGCGCTTGAGCTCGGTATTGAAAAATGCCTCATAGGGGGAAGACTATCAGATATTTCAAACAGTATTGAAAGCAGGGCGCTGCTTGATGGGTTTTCTGTAGTAAAAGATTTTGTTGGACATGGGATCGGAAAGAAGATGCATGAGGATCCGCAGATATTGAATTACGGCCCACCCGGACAGGGTCCGGTTTTAAAAAAAGGAATGGTACTGGCCATAGAGCCAATGCTTAACGAGGGTGGAAGTGAAGTGCAGGTAAAAGAAGACCTCTGGACAGTAATAACAATGGACCGGAAACTTTCATGTCATTTTGAAAATACCGTGGCAATTACGGAAAACGGGCCCGAGGTCCTTACTGCAATATAATGTTGTTTCCGGTAGATTTTACTATGGACATCCGGAAAGATTTTTGATAACCTACGTATTTGCGCTATTTTTTATGTATTTTAATTAGCAGGAGGTTGTAAGATTTCGAAAAAAGAAGGTGTTATAGAAGCGGAAGGGACTATTCTCGAAGCTCTTCCCAATGCCATGTTCAGGGTGGAACTTGAAAATGGTCATAAGGTTCTTGCCCATATTTCCGGCAAGATGAGGATGCATTACATAAAAATTCTTCCCGGGGATATGGTAAAGGTTGAGATATCACCTTATGATCTCACGAGGGGAAGGATTATTTACAGGAAAAAATAGGGCAACGTAAGTTGTCATGGAATATATTTTTAAAGGCAGGTTTAAGTTATGAAAGTAAAACCATC
>JAFGDA010000126.1 GCA_016932375.1 Actinomycetota bacterium
CCATCTATTTCATTCTGGGTGGCGCATGGCAAAGCAATATCGCACTTCAAGTTCCATATAGCTGAAGGGTTCTCCTCATATCTTGCTTTTGGGTATTTTTTTATGTATTCAATAATCCTTTTCCTTCCAATTTCCTTTATGGCTTTCATTTCTTCAATATCTATACCGTCAGGGTCATAAATGTAACCATTGGAATCACTCATGGCAATAACTTTTGCACCGAGCTCATTTGCTTTCTTCCCGGCGTATAGTGCAACATTTCCCGATCCTGAAATTACCACATTGGAACCTGAAAAAGACTTATCCTTATACTTTAAGATTTCATCGATAAAATAAACAAGGCCATATCCTGTCGCTTCAACCCTGAGAAGGCTCCCCCCGCATTCAAGGCTCTTGCCTGTCAGGACTCCTTCAAATGCATTCCTTATCCTCTTATACTGGCCAAAAAGATAACCTATCTCCCTTGTTCCGGTCCCGATATCTCCGGCAGGTACATCCGTATCAGGCCCAATATACCTGAAAAGCTCGGTCATAAAGCTCTGGCAGAATTTCATCACCTCATTATCTGATTTTCCTTTGGGGTCGAAGTCGCTGCCGCCCTTTGCCCCGCCAATGCTCTGTGAGGTAAGTGAATTTTTAAAAATCTGCTCAAAGCCAAGGAATTTTATAATGCTTAAATTCACGGAAGGATGAAACCTCAGGCCTCCCTTATATGGGCCTATTGCACTGTTAAATTCAATCCTGAACCCACGGTTAACCTGGACTTTTCCGCGGTCATCAATCCAGGGCACCCTGAATATTATCTGTCTTTCAGGTTCAACCAGTCTTTCAAGGATACTGGCTTCCCTGTATTCGGGGTGTCTTTCAATGACAGGCTCAATTGAGGTAAGGACTTCCCTTACTGCCTGATGGAATTCCTCCTCGCCCCTGTTACTTTTTATCACAGCATCAAGTACCTGCTCTACATATGTGGTCATTTTTCCCCCTGTAACATCATGTACATAAATAATTGACTGGCTCCTGGTCTATCAAGTCATGGTTTTATAAATATTTAAAAAAAATCCTCCCAAAACAAAAAGCACCCACCACCGGACACATAATGTCCAGATAATGGATGCCACTTTGCATCTTTAAGGCACCATTGCCTTAATATTTAATTCAGAGTGTAGCCCATTATATACCCTTGCTGTTACAATGTAAATACAAACTTGCCACATACTGAAACCAATTACCTTGCACGCATTAATTCAATTGTATTTTTCCTTTATACTTTACCCATACTGGTGATAAAATAAAAAAATGAGTTATCCAATTTTGTAAAAGAACTGATTGGGACAGGCGGGTTATTATGGAATTGATAGAAATTTTCAGGGATATGGGCTTTATTGTCTCCAGTTTCCTGATAGGTTCCATTCCTTTCTGTTATGTGCTTGGAAAAATAGTCGGCAAAAAAAAACTTACAGAAATCGGGGACAGGAACCCGGGGGGCTGGAACCTGGTCTTCAATGTGTCTAAAATTTGGGGTTTTATTGGCATACTGCTGGATATGGCAAAAGGATTTTTTTCATATTACCTGACCCTGATGTTTGCCTATAAAAGCAGTACCATTATCTTTGGAACAAACCACAATGAGCTTCTCGCGGTTCTTGCAGGTTGTGCAGCAGTTGCAGGACATTGCTATTCCCCATTCCTCAGATGGAACGGCGGGAAAGGCCTTGCCACCTGGGGAGGCTTTGCAATAGCAGCAAGCTTTTATTCCCTTCCGGTAGGAGGCCTGGCAATTCTTGCTGGACTTCTCATTGCCCGGAACATGATATGGGCAGTAAGCATGGGGATAATCTTTACCGGAATATTCTTATGGATTTATACGGGCGCCGCAGTTTTTTTGCTTTCCATCATTATTCTTCTCATAATTATGCTGCCAAGGCAGGTAAACAGGAACCTGGCACTTGGAAAAAATTTCAAGTTCAGGAAAGAAGCTACACTCGGGGATCTTTTTAAGCCAAGGATAAGGTAATTTAATAATAGATTAATGGATTCTTAATTGATATGAAGTATTGGGAAAAAAAGATTGTCGGGGAGAATTTTTATGGAAAATAAACAGAAGGTAATATTCCTGATAAGACATGGAAATACGGAATTTAATGAAAAAAAGCTTTTCAGGGGACACCTGGATGTGCCCCTTGATAGTGCCGGCATCGGGCAGGCAAAAAAAACAGGGGAATTTCTTAAAGATATAAACCTGGATCTCATATTTTCAAGTCCCCTTAGCAGGGCGTACGGTACTGCAGAAACCATAAAAAAATACCAGGCCAATGGCAATAATATTGAAATTATAAAAGAAGATGGATTTATGGACCTGAATTTCGGTGACTGGGAAGGCAAGGGCTATGATGAAGCCAAAGAACTTTATCCCAAAATATTCAACCAGTGGATAATGGAACCCTTCAGGGCAACCATTCCCGGAGGGGAGACTCTCTATGATGCACAGGACAGGTCCTGGGAAACACTCAAGAAAATTGTGGAAGCGGATACAGGGACTTTCCTTGCAATTGTCACCCACAGGGTTATCAATAAACTATTGATCCTGAAGATGCTCGATATTGGTGAATCTGCAATATGGAGAATAAACCAGGATCCCTGCTGTATAAACATATTCGAATACAAATATGGGACTTTTTTTGTCTCCAAATTAAACTATAACTTCCATATTACCGATATAAAAGAGAGCTTTTTCAAATTGGATTAGAAAGCTGAAACAATTTGAAATGTCTGCCCCGGGCTTAAGAAATTTCGAACCTCAAACAACCCATTATATTTCCGGGCAATTGCATTTATAACCTTATAATGATTAATGGTGCGAGAGAGGGGACTTGAACCCCTACAGGTTTTAGCCCACTAGATCCTAAGTCTAGCGCGTCTGCCAATTCCGCCACTCTCGCAAATAATGGTGAGCCGTACAGGGATCGAACCTGTGACACCCTGATTAAGAGTCAGGTGCTCTACCAGCTGAGCTAACGGCCCACTATTTGCCAAACGTTTTTGTAACCTGTTTGCAGGCCCATATTAAATCACATTACAACCTAACATGAATGGATCCAACATTTTTCCAATAATGGCCCTGCTGGCCTGTATTTCCATCCCAAAACATTACAAACCTGGCACGCCTGGAGGGATTCGAACCCCCGACGCACGGATTCGAAGTCCGACGCTCTATCCGCTGAGCTACAGGCGCACACAAAAAAATGGGGTGAGAAACGGGGCTCGAACCCGCGACATCAGGATCCACAATCCTGCGCTCTGCCAGCTGAGCTATTCTCACCATCCTGTAAAAAATTTCAAAATTACCGCCTGCCTTAATATGGCAGGTTTATTCCTAAAAAAATAAACTGGCACGCCTGGAGGGATTCGAACCCACGGCCTACGGATTAGAAGTCCGTTGCTCTATCCAGCTGAGCTACAGGCGCAAAAATACATAATAATTATAACAAATAAAATTTTATTATAAATAAAACATAACCTTCCTCAGACAGGCCAGGTAAATACTTTAGTTAAATTCCCGATAGAAGTCAAGAATTCGAATTGTGTATTTTTTTTAAAATCAGCATACTGGCATAAAACTGGTTATAAGAA
>JAFGDA010000127.1 GCA_016932375.1 Actinomycetota bacterium
ACACTGGTTTATGGAATTATCAAATATATTTACATTGCTATCGATACTTACATTATTTTTCTCTTTACTGGCAGGAATCTATGGGCTGGCCATATCCTTTTTCAGGAAATCTTCAATATCGTTCTTTATGCTTTCAATGACAACTGCGGTCATTTCCCTGGCCACCATACTTATACTTAATATAAAAGATTATTCTGCGGCGCTGCCTCCGGCATATATCCTGACAGGAGGTATCTTTATTTTCCCTGCAGTGACATTTCACTTTCTCACCAACATGCTCAAAATCAGTATTTTTAAAAAAAATAAATATTTAAGGATCATGCTATATGTTCCCCCGGCAGCAATCATTTTGTATTTTATTTTTGGAAAACAGGTATTTATGGTACCTACTAAGTTTGGTTACCTTTCCAATCTTTATGGTTATACCAATTTCGGGTTTTTCTTTCTCCTGCCCTGCTGGTTAGCTGTCTTATTTATAATATCGCTTAAGATATATAAAAACCGTAAACAGTATAAATCAAATCTGCCTGCAGCGACAATGCTGACAGGGGTGTCCTTATATTTTATGGGAAACGGGATTTATCATTCGCTGTCTGCATCAGGTCTTGCCGAAAGGATCCCTGCAAATTCCATCTTACTGTTTATTTTTTATTTCTTTGTTACTGTAAGTGTTATAATGCTGGAGTTCAACATAGAAAGCATTACACTCAGGAACATATTCGAACATGTGGATGATTGCATTATAATAGCCAACAACGAGGGCGCCATAAAGGAAATAAACCGTTCCATGCATAAGTTGCTCTATGGAAATTCCGAAAGCTTTAACTCTAAAAAAATAGATCCGGAAAAAATAAAATCTGACCTGTTGGAAAAAATAACCAGTAAAAATTCGGCAGAGCTGTTCTTTTCAAATCTTAAGGGAAATGGCAGGCCTACAGGGTTAAATTACACAATTAAATTTTCCTTACCTGAAAGGGTAAGGGTTTTTGACGTCTCATTGTCCCCTATAATTGATAAAAATAGAAAAATATATGGTAAGCTTGCCATATTCAGGGATGTTACCGAATACCGGATTCTGCAGGAAAAACTAAAGGAACAGGCAGAAATAGATTTTCTTACAAATATTTTTAACAGAAGGTATTTCCATAACAGGCTGAATCAGGAAATTAAAAGGTTTCACAGGAACGGCCAGCCATTGTGCCTGCTGGTAATAGATATAGATAATTTTAAAAAATATAATGATAAACATGGCCATCTTAAGGGAGACTGGCTCCTCAAGGAAGTGGCGGGCATAATCAAAAGAAACATAAGGGAAGATATAGATGTAGCGGCAAGGTTCGGCGGAGACGAGTTTGCGGTTATCCTTATAAATACTGATACCGAAAAAGCTAAGGAAATTGCCTCAAGGATAGTTAATGATTATGAGGATAATATAAAGAACAGTGATACCTCCCTCAGCATAGGAGTGGCCCTTTACAGGGAAAACATGGAGATGGACGACCTTATAAAAAAGACGGACCTGCTTATGTACCGTTATAAAAAACTTGACAGCACCTCAAAAAGAACCTGGCTGGAAAGCGGCAGGCGCAGGGTCTCTGTAATGAATTAAACCAGGCCGGAAATATTATAAAAATCCTGCCAAAAAAACTTATATTACTATACATTTGTATAGTAATATTATATAATAAACCTGTCTCTTAAAGCTTTTTATCCTGATAACTGAAAGACCCTGAACGATAATTGAAAGTCCCCAGGGGGTATTATGGAGATTACAGACAGGCAAAAACGCGTACTTGAAAAAATTTACAGGTATATTATTGACAACTCCTATCCCCCCACCATCAGGGAGCTGGCCTGCGAGCTTGGCTTTTCATCCCCGAAAGCGGTTAGCGACCACCTCGATTCCCTTAAAAAAAAGGGCTACATAGAAAGGAAACCTTCTGCCAGGTCCATAAGGCTTACCGGAAAAACCATGGATCTTTTAGGCTATGGAGGGAAGGGGCGGGCCATATACCTGCCTCTCATAGGAAGGATTGCAGCAGGAAGCCCTGTCCCTGCTCTCGAAAACATAGAGCAATATGTCCCCTTCCCTCCTGATTTAATAGGAAGGGAGAAAGCCGACTTTGCCCTCAGGGTAAAAGGAGACAGCATGATTGGAGACCATATCCTCGATGGAGATATAATAGCAGTAAGATCGCAGGTTAACGCAGGGAATGGAGATATCGTTGTGGCCCTGATTGAAGATGAGGCAGTGGTAAAAAGATTCTACAGGACGGAAAAGGGCTTCGAGCTCAGGTCATCCAATCCTTCCTACAGGCCCATAAAAATCACAAGAGAACTCACCATACAGGGCAGGGTGGTTGCCGTGCAGAGGGGCATTTAAAAGTAAATATGCAAATACCGCGGCAGCACTGAAATCCTGTACGGTTAATTTCAGTATCTGCCATTAAATCTAATTTAAGAAGGGGGTTTAAAACAGATGTCCTGCTTTTCCCATTTGCATGTACACAGTGAGTACAGCATGATGGAATCTGCCATAAAGATTAAAGACCTTATAAGGAAAACTGCTGCATGCGGGATGAAATCGGTAGCCCTCACTGACAGATATATAATGAGCGGGGTCGTTGAATTCTACAGAGAGGCAACCGGAAACAATATAAGGCCCATAATAGGGTGCGAGATAGCCGTAACGGGCAGTAATGGGCCTTCGAGTCTTGTACTCCTGGCAAGGGATATAAGGGGATACCATAACCTCTGCAGGATAGTGTCTGCATCACATCTAAAAAGGAGGGCTTCGGTCCCCTGTGTGGAAAAATCCTATCTCAGGTGCAATGCGCCAGGACTTACGGGACTGTGCGGTTCTGGCTGCGGTGAGATACCTCTACTCCTGAAATCAGGCAGGAGGCCTGAAGCATTGCAGTGCGCCATTGAATATGCCAATCTTTTTGAAGGAAATTTTTTTATAGAGATACAGAGATACCCCGTTTCCAAAGCTTCATTCCCGGATTCAAACTTTTCCGAGGTCGTCCTGGGCTTTGCCCTTAAAAACGGCCTCCCCGTTGTTGCCACCAATAATGTCCATTATTTGAACCGGGAGGATTACATTATTTACCGCAACCTGTTCAAAATAAAGTCAATGGGCACCAGAAACGACGACCCCCTGTCCGGTTTTATCGGAAATGATGAACATTACCTCAAAACAGAAGGTGAAATGGCGGCTATGTTTGGAGACATTCCGGAGGCCATATACAATGCCGGGCTGATATCGGAAAAATGCAGCCTAAAACTCCCCCTCGGGAAAATAGCTTTTCCGGATTTTGATGTCCCTGCAGGTGAGAGCCAGGAAAGCTATTTAAAGAAAATGTGTCTTGAGGGACTTGAGTGGAGGTATGGAAAACATCCTCCCCAAAAAGCCGCCAACAGCCTCTTAAAAGAGCTGGAGATAATTAAAAAAACAGGATTTTGCGGTTATTTTCTTATGGCTGCAGACATGGCACATTTTGCAATAAGAAACAGCATCCCATTATGCGGGAAGGGCTCTGCAGCCGGGAGCATTGTCTCATATGTCCTTGGAATATCGAACGTTGAACCCTTAAAAAACAATCTGTACTTCGAGAGGTTCTTGAATCAGGAAAGAAAGGAACCTCCTGACATAGATATGGATATCTGCAGCAAAAGGAGAGGTGAGATCCTCGGTTACCTCTCCGCCAAATATGGCATGAGCAATATTGCAAGGGTGTGTACCTTTTCAACCCTGAAGTACAGGGCAGCTTTAAGAGAAGCAGGCAGGATCCTGGCGCTGGGCAAGGAAGAAGTGGAAAATGCGATAAAGGCCGGCTCTACCATAAGGAGACAGTACAGAACCGGCAGGAACTGCGGAGACAGGTATTATCATAGTGGCAGCCCAACCTTAAGCAGCGGAAAAATACTTTCACTGTCCGGGAGCATAAAAGACCACGTGCGCCACCTTTCAATGCACCCTTCTGCCCTGATAATCTCCAATAGCAGCCTTGACACTAAAATACCCCT
Organism: Actinomycetota bacterium; assembly: GCA_016932375.1. Classification (GTDB taxonomy): domain Bacteria; phylum Actinomycetota; class Humimicrobiia; order Humimicrobiales; family Humimicrobiaceae; genus JAFGDA01. The sequence continues at coordinate 4,030 of JAFGDA010000127.1, forward strand.
GACGCTGTCTGAAACAGGAGAGGTTATGAGCCAGTATGATATGGACAGCATAGAAGACATGGGGCTGCTCAAATTCGACCTTATAAATTCCCTGAGCCTGACCATAATTGGAGAAATAACCGCCGAACTTAAAGAAAAGGGAAATACAGGCCCTGACTTTTCCCTGCCTGGCTACGATGACCCGGAAGTCTACAGGCTTATACAGGAAGGCAGGACCCTCGGCGTGTTCCAGCTTGAAAGCTGCGGCATCAGGAACCTTATGAGAAAAATAAGGCCTTCTACGCTGAACGATATAACCCTTCTTATCTCGCTGTACCGGCCCGGGCCCCAGCAATCAGGAATGGTAAAAAATTTCATAGAAAGGAAGTTTGGAAGGGAAAAAACAGTCTATATATGTCCCTGCCTTGAACCAATCCTGAAAGAGACATTCGGGATAATAGTCTACCAGGAACAGGTAATGCAGATAGCACAAAAGATTGCCGGATATTCCCTGAGCGAAGCAGACAGCCTCCGGAAGGCGATGACAGGCCTGTCGAAAGAAGAGATGGAAAAACAGGAGAACCGTTTTCTTGAAGGTACGCTGCGGAAGGGATACGGGCTGAAAACAGGGCGCGCTATCTTTGACCTCATATCGAAATTTGCAAGTTACGGTTTCGTAAAGGCCCATGCCGCCGCATATGCGGAAATATCATACAGGTCAGCCTTTCTCAAGAGATATTATCCTGCAGAGCTGCTTGCACGCATACTTACCAGCGGCTCCGGGTACTACGGTGCAGCCCAGTATGTGGAAGAGGCAAGGAGACTGGGTATAGCCATCCGTCTCCCCCACATAAATAAAAGCAGCCTGGACTTTACCGCCGAAGACAGCGGGAGGACCCTCGGTATTCCCCTGCTGGCAGTAAAGGGTCTCGGGCATAAGGGAACAAAATCCATAATAATGGAAAGAGAGAGAAATGGCGCATTCAGGGATTTTGAGGATTTCTACAGGCGGGCCGTTCCAAACTGCCGCATTACCGGAAATGCCTTTGAAAATCTCATCAAAACGGGGGCATTTGATTTTACCGGTTCCGGCAGGAAAACCCTCCTGATCGCATTTCAGCACCTCAGGGCAACTGCCGGGAAAACCCACACCGGGAAGACCGGTTTAGTTTCCGGTGGCATACTTCCTTTAAATATTGAAAATCATCTCACCGGGCTCATCCATAAAAATACTGCCAGCGGAGATTTCACCCTCGAAGAAAAACTGGAAATGGAATCGGATATACTCGGGTTCTGTGCAAGCTCCTCCCCCCTGGATTATTTCAGGGAAGAACTGGAACACTTCAGGGTGATGGACAGCGGCCATCTTTACCGTCTGGCAGAGTCTGGAAAGTCACTTCCTTACGGAAATATTTTTGTGGCAGGAGCTGTAATAAACAGGAGAATAGAGAAAACAAAAGATAAAAAAACAATAATCTTCTGTACACTTGAAGATAGAAGCGGTATGTTTGAAGTGGTATTCTTCCCTACCTCATGCAGCGGAAATCCCGGAATACTGATGTGTGAAAAAATGGTGATGGTCGAAGGAAGACTGCATTATAAAGACAAAAACATATCGGTGGCCGGTAAAAAGGCTTTCAGCCTCCCTGCCATGAAAAGGGAAAACATAAGAAAAACAGGTTTAATTATTAAAAAGGAAATTCTTACCGGAACCAGGCAGGTATGGGAAACTTAACCAGGGATCCAGGAAACAGGAAGATAATTCATATAGATATGGATGCCTTTTTTGCCCAGGTAGAACAGAGGGATAATCCGGATTACAAGAACATGCCCCTGATAGTGGGCGGCCCCTTGAACAGGGGCGTAGTATCTACTGCTTCTTATGAGGCAAGAAAATACGGCATTCACTCGGGTATGCCCCTCAGCAGGGCAAAAAGATTGTGTCCCCGGGGAATATTTGTCCCGGTCAATATGGAAAAATACCTGAAGGAGTCCGCGCGTATCAGGGCCATATTCCATAACTTCACCCCCCTTGTAGAGACCATCGGATGCGATGAAGGATTCCTGGATGTTACAGGCTGTGAAAGACTTTTCGGGGATGTCCTTGAGATAGCCAAAAAAATCAAGGGGAAAATATACGAAGAGACCAATCTCACCTCTTCCGCAGGAATAGGACCGAATAAGTTCATGGCCAAGCTGGCTTCGGGCATAGGTAAGCCAAACGGACTTACGGTCCTAAAAAAAACCCCGGAAATGATTGAGAAGATAAAGATGCTGCCTGTCTCGTATATATGGGGCGTAGGAAGAGTTGCCCATAGAGAGCTTGTATCCATGGGTATCATGACCATCGGGGATCTTTCCCGCGCGCCCTTAAAGGTAATCGAATCAAAATTTGGCGAGGCTGGAAGGATAATCCATGACATGGCAAACAGTATGGACAGGCGGCCCGTGATACCCGACCAGGAACCAAAATCCATCGGCCGCGAAATTACTTTCCGGAAAGACATAGACGATCCGGGCATGCTGGGATCCGTAATGCTCATGTTGTCACAGAAAATTGCCAGGAATCTCAGGTCCAGAAAATACAGGGGGAAAGTCATCACCCTTAAAATCAGGTTTTCGGACTTCAGGACCATCACCCGGAGACTTACCCTGAAAAATCATACTTACGGAATATTTGATATTTATAAATCCGCCCTGTATCTTTTAAAAAGTACGGACCTTAACCGTAAAAAAATAAGACTCACAGGTATTTCTGTAAGCAGCCTTAAGCCTGTCTTTATACCCGAAGATATCTTCTATACCGGACCATCGAGGGAAGAGAACCTGACAGACGCCATAGGTGACATATCCGACAAATTCGGGGAAGATAAAGTGACACTGGCAAAGATAGTGGAAAGGGATGATATAACTGACCGGTAATTTCAATAAATCAATTCACTGCCCGGTCTATCAATAAGCCATCTTATTTATTACTTAAAAACAGCTCGAACCTTTCCTTTTTAACCTTGCACACTGGGCATGTTTGAGGTGGATTATCCCTTGCACACAAGTAACCACATACCCTGCAGCGCCATACGGGATAACCTGCTTTTATTTTTTTTATTCCCGTTCCTGTAGATTTTGGAGCCTGGCCGGCAATAAACCTTCTGTCAGGTATGGATTTTAACTTTTTTACACCTTTTTTTATATCATCATCCACATATAACGCACAGTAACATGTCCCGTACTGTTCCAGGTCAGGATCCCTGTAATCGCAGGGACAGATTATGTCAAGATCTTTTTCTTTTACACCCGAAGCCAGCCTGCAGGGGCAGGCCTGATACCCATACCTTTTTTCGTTTATGAGAAGCCCCCTTACAAGCTCCCTGGTAAAAGAAGTATCCCCGTTAAGGTTGTATCCACCTGATTCAGTATCTTCTTTTAATTTATTGTATGCCCTTTCTATCTCTTCTTCCGTTATTTCATTTTCCATTTTCATTTAAGTCTTTCCCTTATTTTTTCTTCATCAAATCCCACTATTGTATCCTTCCCATCGATAACAAGCGTCGGAAAACTGCAGGCCGGATTAAATCTTTTTATTTCTTCAATTATTTTTTCCTGGTCCTTTCCGGCAATCAAATCCACATAGACATAATAATAATCTACTTTTATGCTGTCCAGAAGACCCCTTGTCTTTCTGCACCACTGGCATGTGCTAAGGGCATACAGGACAACCTCACCTTTTTTAGTTCCTTCCACATGTTCCATATTTTTATCCATTTTTTAATCCAATCCCTTCATATTGACATTGACATGAATGAATGCAAACACTTCCTTAAACTACCCTTCCCTGAAACTTACACGATTTTTTAAAAAAATCCTTTCTTTGCATAATGCCATTGAGTATTAAACTAACCTTTTAAAATATTATCCCTTATTTTTTGGAATAATTAAAATCAGGTTTGTGGTAAGCTTCATTTTAAAAATAAAGCATTTTTTATATAATCAGTGATAATTTTCATATGACCGTGTTTTAATATAAAATATTAGCCAGCTGGCAGGTATGCGGGATAATATTATCAATTTCAGTAAAAGAAATGGAATACGTCCTTAATAAGTCCATATCCTCCGGGGAAAATAACAAAGACATAAATTGAAAGGCCAATAATTGAAATGAAAATTAAAATAGCTGTATGCCAGTTAAGAATAGTTAACGACAAGGCAAGAAATTTGGATAATGCTTCTGATATGATAAAAAAGGCCTCTATTGAAAAACCCGATATTATAATACTTCCTGAAATGTTTAATTGTCCCTACAACCCGGCATATTTTGAAAAGTTTTCTGAAACTTACCCTGGAGTAACTTCTTCATTTCTTTCTGGTTTATCCCAAAAATACGGAACATATATTGTCGGCGGCTCAATACCAGAAAAGGAAGATGGGCTAATTTATAATACTTCCTATGTCTTTGACCCTTCGGGAAGCCTTGCCGCAAGGCACCGCAAAATTCACCTTTTTGATG
>JAFGDA010000128.1 GCA_016932375.1 Actinomycetota bacterium
AACTTATATAAAATGGAAATAAAAAAAAATACTGACAATAGCATACTCAGAAAACAGTCTGTAAAAGAAAATATGCCGGTTAATGCATTATTAATAAGAAAAGTCACCGATATATCAACCGGAGACAGGAAAGGACATACCCTTCTGGCAGTTTGTCCGAATTCTGAAAATGTTCTTAAAGCAGCACTGCGTTCAGCAAAAAGAGTAAATTCCCCCATAATGTTTGCAGCTACTCTAAACCAGGTCGATATTGACGGAGGATATACAGGACTAACCCCCAACGATCTAATAAGAAAGCTAAAAGAAGAATCATATAGAATAGGATATGATGGGCCAACGATAGTCGGGGTCGATCACGGCGGTCCCTGGCTTAAAGATATCCAGGTCATAGAAAGATGGGGCCTGATAGAATCGACTAACTGGATAAAGAAATCTTTTAAGGCAGCAATACTGGCAGGTTATGACCTTCTGCATGTGGATCCTACAGTAGATATTTTTAATAAAAATTTAATTATTGAAACTGTCGTTGAAAGAACCGTTGAACTGATATCATATAGCGAATCTTTTCGAAAAAACAATAATATTAAACCCATTTCTTATGAAGTCGGGACCGAAGAAGTACATGGAGGACTGGCTGATATTAAGATTTTTAATAAGTTTCTTACACTTTTAAAAAAAGGCCTTAAAAATAAAAATCTTGAATATATATGGCCTGTATTTATCGTGGCTAAAGTGGGGACAGATCTTCATACAGCCACCTTTGATCCAGAAATTGCAAGGGAAATTTCCGGAATTGTATCCGGATACGGTTCATATATTAAAGGCCATTACACAGATTTCGTGGCGAACCCGGAAGACTATCCCATAAGTGGAATGGGAGCTGCCAATGTAGGACCTGAATTTACTATCGCCGAATATGATGCTTTTTCCGAATTATGCCGTATTGAAAATGATCTGGTGGAAAAAGATAAGGCAGCCTGTGCTTCCAGGTTCATGGAAATATTGACCAGAGCAGTCCTGAACTCGGGCAGATGGAAAAAATGGCTTCTTGAGGGTGAAAAGGATTTCGAAAGCTTATCAAATGACAGAAAAGAATGGATAATTAAAACAGGCTGCCGGTATGTCTGGGCAAAACCGGAGATCAAGAGCGCACAAATAATCCTTTATAGTAATCTTTATGAAAATGGCATCGATGCTGAAAACTGGGTCCTGATGAAAATAGAATCTATAATTGATAAATATTTAAGGGCATTTAACCTTATAGATCTAAATAATAAACTAATCTGAAACCTTAATAATATTTCATCCTCCCGCCTGTCTCCCATCCATAACCCTGTTTATTTAATACCCTTAACCTACTCAATTATTATAAACATTAATTAACAATGAATATATGTCTTAATTAAGGAATGTGTTGACTTACTATATTTAAATCTATATGATTTGCTTATAAAATTACATTAAACTGTATTATCTCTATCTCATGACAGTAAAAGAAAAAGGAATACGATCTAAAAATAAGATACTTGATGTTGCTGAAAAATGCCTTAAGGAACAGGGGGTCAGGGATCTTAATATCGATGATGTCTGCAAAAAGGCGGGACTTACAAGAGGGGCCTTTTACCATCATTTCAAAGACAGGAATCATCTTCTTGAAGAATTGCTTAAAAAGCTGGTAGGTGAAAAAGCAGAACAGTATGCAATTACACAGAATGCCGAGCCTCTTAATATGCTGGAGCTTATTTCATTTTTTATAGGAAAACTGGACCCGGAAAAAAACGGATCAAAAAATAATGAGGAACAGATTCAGCTTTTCCTGGATCTTGCCAGAAAAGCGTTCAAGGATAAAACGTTGAGGGATTATATCATAAAGGTGCATATGGACTTCATATCATCCTTCCTTGATATTATAAAAGACAAATCAAAAAAGGAACTCCCCGAAAACACCAAATATTATGATCTTGCCAGGATATTTTTAGCGCTGTCAAAAAGCAGTAAAGGAGAAGCGATGAATATGCTTTTCTCCCTTTTCATATCTTCTGATTCCAAATGGTAAATGTAAGGTATAATTGCATCTTTTACTCCCTGCACTATTACCTTAAAAAAGCTGCCTGCTTGCATAATTTTTCCTGCATTCTTACCAAAGGTGGTGGACATACTTTTTTATATACCTTTCATATATATCTTTAACTCCGGCCATCTCAACATCCGTAAGAGTTGACATTTCAGAGACCAATGAATTTTTTTCCACCTGTTCCACCCTGCTGGCTCCGGGAATAGCACAGCTCACATCCGGATCCATCAATACCCATTTAAGGGCATATTTTGCCAGATCATCTGTCCCGAATAATTTTTTTAATTCTTCCACAGCTTCAAGACCCCTTTCATATGGAACACCGGAGAAGGTCTCGCCCTTATCAAAGAATTGTCCCTCCCTGTTGAACCTGCGGTGATCACCACTGGCAAATATAGTGTTTCCCGTAAGCCTACCTGTAAGAAGGCCGCTTGCCAGTGGTACCCTTACGATTATTCCCACATTTTTTTCAGCAGCTCTTTTAAAAAATATTTCGGCTGGTTTTAACCTGAACATATTGTATATGATCTGGACCGAGGCTAACCCGGGATAATCTATGGCTTTAATGGCTTCCTCCACCTTCTCCACACTTACTCCATAATGCAGGATCTTTCCGTCTTTTTTCTGGTTATCAAGAAAATCGAAGATTTCCTGTCTTTCATATACCTCAGTGGGAGGACAATGGAGCTGGATAATGTCGATCGCCTCAACATCCAATCTTTTTAAACTTTCATCAATAAAGTTTTTAAGGTTCTTTTCGTTATAACCCCTGCTTTCATGAGGTACAAGCTTCCTGCCACACTTGGTAGCTACATATATCCTCTTACCCGCCTTTTTTAAAATTTTTCCTATGGCAATTTCACTGTTGCCGTCATTATATACATCCGCAGTATCAATGAAATTTATTCCATATTCAAGGGCCCTGTATAATATAGCTTCGGCAGTTTCATCATTAAATCTTTCACCCCACCTGCCTCCAAGCTGCCATGTCCCAAGGGAAACTTCCGAGATTCTAAAACCTGTTTTTCCAAGTATTCTGTATTCCATTTTTTCCTTCCTTAACTACTGCCGCAGGTTGAACAGCTTCCCCCTGAACAACTGCTGCAGGATGAAATGGAGCTTGAACTTCCGCTGCCGGATGAACCTTTGAAACTCACGGGTGCAAAGACCTTTTTCACCTTCCTGCTCCCGCATTTTCCACATTTTATCCCGGTATTATTATCCCCCAGCAGGACTATTTCCGAGATCCCGCCACAATCTTCACATTTATAATCCACAAAACGCACTTTAAGTATAAATCCTTACTAATATTATGATATATACAGTAATATTAGCACAAATTAAAGATATTCTAAA
>JAFGDA010000129.1 GCA_016932375.1 Actinomycetota bacterium
ATTGACACAAAATAAAATATTATTTATGCTATTAAAACATATTTTTTTAAAATATACAATTATCTATTAACATTCATGAATAATAACTTAAATGAATAAGAATGCTTATGAGCTAAAGGTTATTATTGCTGATAAGGACCTTGAGACATTTAATATAACAGGGGCGCTAAGTCCTGAGTTCAGCCTGATAAATTTGAGTAGCAGCTTTGCCGTGGAGTTTATCCTTGAATATGAAAAAATAGATGTATTGATAATAAACCAGGGAATTGGGGGCTTAAGTGATGTTTTAAAGAGGGCTGATAAAAAGAAAGTCAGGGTATTTATAATAGGAAAAGACCTGAAATTGCCCCTGGATATAAATGAGATCAGGAGGGCACTTCTAAGTGAGAAAGAAAGCAGGCAAAAAAATAATAATGCCCGCAGTATTATAAAATCATTGAAAGGTTTATTTGGAAGTAAAAAACCTTTTCATAGATATACCCGGGATTTTGGAACTTCCTTAAAAGAAAGAAATTTTCTTTTAAACCCGGATGATGCAGCAGCAGTTCCCGGGGAAAAAGATTTGCACGGATCCTGCAATCAGGGGTTGGATGGAAAACCCTGCGAACATAAATTGGCAATAAACTCAAATTATCAATCAGGCCCTGGTCATACAACAGTCAATTATCATGAAGAAAATGGAAAAGGACAGTGCGTGGAAAAAGATTGCCAGGCAAAACCCGTACAGGCCAATTTCCTGCAGGGATCCGGAGTACCTAATTTGTTTTCCGGTCCTGCATTTAAGGGCAGGGATAAAGATATGGAAATAAGGACAATCAAGCAGAAAGTGATCATACTGGCCAGGGCAAAAGGTGGGGTAGGTAGTACAATACTGTCAATATATATAGGTAAAATACTGGACAGGAGCGGAATAAACACTTTACTTGTCGACCTGAATTTTTCAGAGGGAGGTGGGGATCTCGGATATTATCTCAATATACCAAAAACCCCGAATATTATAAATTTTACTGATGGTTACAGCAAGGAATCCCTTAAAAATTCAATAATTAAAATCTCGAAGAACCTGGATATAATACAATCCCCTCCGACTTATGAGCTATCCAAAAATATTGACCTGCAGGATATTTATTGTTTGACCGACCTGGCAAAAAAGAAATATCATCTGATTATTTTCGATCTATCAGACCGGCTGGATGACCTGTGGCTGGGCGTTATCGATCTTGCGGATTTACTTGTAATGGTTTCAGACCAGACATATGGAAGCGTAGGCAGGCTTCTGGAAATAGATGCACGTTATCTGTATGGTGAACTGGATAAGTTTCTGATAATAAACAGGTTCCAGGACAGCAATAGCTGGGATCTTATACAACCCCAGATAAAAAATTTCCTTCACCTTAAAGACTTTGTGATTTTAAGGGAAGAAACTTCCCTTAAAGGAGTAATAGAATTTTCAGGCCTGGCTTTTCCTGCCTTGGATCATTTCAATATCCTTGATCAAAAGATTCTCAACCTTTTAACTTAGAACCGAGAGGAGAATATGTGAAAAATTATTATAAAAGGTACCTTATTCTTGCTGTAGTTGGAGCTGCAATTATTGGATTATCTGTTTATTTATTTCTTCATAACTACCTTGACAGGATAGATATAGTAGTTGCAGCATGTGATCTTGAAGCCGGAACAGTAATTACGGAGGATGAGTTAAAATTTCAGGAATATTATCCAGGTTCCATCCCGGAAGACTATATAACATCAAAAGATGAAATAACAGGAAAACAGATAAATACCGGCAGGAGGAAAGATGATTATATTTCTGCAGATATGTTCAGCGGAGAAACGGATGAAAATATTTTTGAGTCCCTGTCTCCTGGTGAGGCACTTGTAGCGATAGAGGTAAAACATTCCGAACCGATTTTAAAAAAGCTAAAAAAGGGCGATCTTGTAACCATTATTTCTACAGAAAGGGAAAAGGAATTTGCCGATATGCAGATGATTGTTGATACAGGTAACTTGTCTGGCCAGGATGAGGAAACTTACTTGAAAAATGCTGCAAAAACCTACGGGTACAAGCAGGGTTATATGGATAGGAAAACTGTAATATTATCAGAAAATATTATGGCAGTAGATGGCCATATCACAGTAAGGAATCTTGAAATAATTGAGATTACGGAAAGTAAAACCACGGGAAATAACTTATTAATTAACGATGATAAAAGTACTGTCAGCCTTTATTTCATATGCAGTTTTAAAGAAGCACCAATAGTCAGCAGGTTAACAGAAGAAGGTAATTACAAAATCATATATGAGAAAATTTAATTCTGGAAGGCATGGCATCTTTAAAAGACCGTGGGGCTGAGTCATCAGGAATTTCGATTATACAGGGAAACTAAATGAAGAATATATTGTTAAATAATGAAAAAAAGTTAGTCAAAGCAGGTTTGTGTAAGGGCGAAACAGGAACAGGTATTGCGGTACCCGGGTTTATTGAAAATGAAAAGGTCATTACAGTGATGTCCAATAAAGGTGGGGTCGGAAAGACGTCTATTGCATGCGGTATCGCATTATTCTGCTCAAAGAAACTGGAAAAGAAGACCCTTCTTATGGAACTGGATAGTTCCCCGGGTGATTTTGGTGCAATATTCGATATCGAAAAAGATAAATCCCTGGAGATGGCTATGAGTTTTCCTGATGATTATCCGAAATTCATAAAAAATATTTCCTTCAACCTGGATGTGCTTAAAGGTTTTTCAAATCCTTTAATTGCAGAGGAGATAAAGAAAGGGGCAATAGACAGGCTGATGGTAAATATCCTGGAGGATTACAGGTTTGTGGTAATAGACACACAGACAATCATCAATGGGACAATCATAGATGTGCTAAAACTTTCTGATAAAATTTTTTTTATAAATGAATTTACCCTTGAAAGTATAGCCAGGATTTCAGCCATTACTGATACATTGATAAGGAGGTTCCTGATACCACAGGCGAAAATGGAAATGGTTATAAATAAAAAAAGAAAGAGCCAGTTCTTTAAATTATATAATTCCGGCATATTATCCCGGATGCCTGTGCGGGGGTTTATTCCATTTGACAGCAAATACAGTAAGAATGATTTTCTTTTAAACAGTTCAAAGATACTGAAGACCAGGTTTTTTAAGGGTATAAGCAACGCATTATCATAATCCGGATTTTTGAGGTAAGACGATGCTGAAAGACAGACTGCATGATTTGGAAATGAATGAAATTATCGAGGAGGAGCTTATAAGGAGTGTCAGGGAAAGGGCTAAAAGAGAAGAAGCGTTGATACAGGGCAATTTTTTAAATAGGGAAGAGTTAAGGGATAAGGTTTTTATCCTGCTTAAGGATGAGATAGAAGAGAGATTTCCCGATTCAGGACTGCAGGTCGGGGAGGGTCTTCTCAGCAATGCGCTGGCAGGAATTTTTGGCCTGGGTGTCCTTGAAAAATACCTTCAGGACAGGAGCATTACGGATATTTTTATACAGGACAGGGAAATGATAGTTATCAGCAACGGAAAGAAGAAATACCTCGGTGAGGTATTTGATACCATAGAAGAAACTTACCTGATTGTTGACAGGATCAAGAATAACTCGGGAAAGGTTATTGACCAGAGAGTACCATTTTTAAATACAGAATTATATGACGGAAGCAGGTGTTCCATCGTCATACCTCCCATTTCAGATAAAGTATATATTTCAATAAGAATTTTTAATTGCCTGGATTTTAAATTGGAAGACCTGCAGAGATCCGGGCTTTTTGGAGAAGAAGAATCAAAAATGCTTGGAAATTTTGTTGAAACCAAAAAGAATATTTTGATTGCAGGTTCCATGGGCTCGGGAAAGACAACCCTTCTGAATACTCTTGCAAAATTGATTCCTAAAGACGATTTTATAAACCTGATTCAGGATGTGCCTGAAATAAGGTTAAGGGAGTATCCCTATGTAAGAATGCTGAGTACCAGGCAGGCATCAAGGGAGATTGATAATGAGATAAACCAGGACAGGCTGTTATACGAAACCCTCAGGATGAAAGCGGACAGGATCATAATAGGTGAGGTCAGGGACTCAATGGCGGCATTTCAAATGCTCCAGGCTCTAAATACCGGGCATAATGGAAGTTTTGGAACCATACATGCAGACACCGCTGCAGATGCCCTACTGCGTCTTGAGACACTTGCCATGGGATATAGTATTAATTTGAGCAACCACCTGATAAAAAAAATGATATCAAGGGCCATAGATGTTGTTCTTTTCCTGGAGATTGAAAATAAAAAAAATACCGGAGATACCAGGAGAAAATTAAAGGAGATTTTATTAATAGAAGATGAACTGGATGACAGGGGGGAATATAAATTAAGGTATCTGTAACAGTTTCACTGATTATTTTTCTCGGATTCCTGTATATATTTATTGGAACAGTTATGTATATTGCTGAAAGAAGGAAAGATTTCATAAACAGGATATTCAGGCTGCAGGACAATCCCGGTATTGAAGATCATAATAAAAAAAGCAATATTTTTAACAGAATAAATTCCTGGATCCGCAGGAACAACCTCAGCTGGGATGTAAAAGAATTTTTTACAGTCATATTTATAATTTTTACTGCGGCTTCACTGGCAGGCCTGTTGATTTTTAAAAATTTTATTGCCTCCATGCTTTTATCATTATTTTTGGTTTTTCTTGTCTTCCTGGCAATAAATATAAGGAGTGCAAGAGAGGTATCAAGAAAAGAAATACAGTTCGAACAGTTCCTGCTGGACCTTACAGCCAGTCTTTATGGTGACCCCAATATACTTGGTGCTATCGAGAATACTATCAATAGTACAACTCCGCCCTTAAGATGGGATTTGGAGAGGGTGATAAACGATACAAAAAGAGGCCTTCTCCTGAAAGAAGCGCTTGAGAATATGATAGACAGAAACAGCAGCCAGGTAATACGGATAATTCTTACCGGCCTGATTACTGCTGATGAGAAAGGAATAGACCTTATAGAATATGTTGGGGATCAAATTGTTTACATCAGGGAAAAAATCAGTCTCGGGAACTATATAAAAATTTTAAGTTCAGGGCCAAGGTATACTGCTTACCTGATTATGGCGATCCCTGTAGTTGTGCTGGCAATATTGATATTCATAAATAAAGGTATCCTAAATGCACTGTTCACCGGGCCGGGTATTGCTGTTATGGCATACATTGTTACCAGTAATGTAATGGGTTTTTGCCTGATAAATAAAATTGTTAATTTTCACGGGGGCAAGGGGGTGATTAGATGAATATCTTTATATTGGTGGTATCGATATTAACCGCATTTTTTATATTTTTAATATTTTTCCTGTTTAAAGACACGCGGGTAAATCTATTGATGGAAAAGTTTGAAAACTATACTGACCGTAATCCTGGCAGGATTCTTAAAAATTTTAATTCCGAAGAAATAAGGTCTTTTATGCAGGTCCGTAAAACCGTCAAGATACTTGGGACCAGGCTGAAATCACTTGAGGGGCTTTTTATACAGAGGATCTGTTTTGCGGCCAGTTCTGTTATATTCATCAATTTATATGGCCTGTTGTTTGAAATGAATTTGATTCTCCTGTCAATGGTGGTGGGTATTATTATGTACTTTTTACCGTTTATAATAATTAAAAATAAAATAGCTAATACAAAAAAGGAGATTGCATTTGAAATTCCGGATATTGTCGATATTCTTTCATCTTTAGTCAAAGCAGGATTAAATCCGGACCAGGCGCTTGATTATATATGCGGCAGTTTTAACTGTGAAGTAAGCAGTTTGCTAAGGCTTGTAAAGTTAAAGGTTTTTGAAGGATACAGTAAAAAAGATGCCTTCTACGAAGTTGCAAAAAAATCTTTAAGCAGCGAATTTGAGACCGTCGCAAAAATACTGGTCCAGTCGGATTTAATAGGTAATCCTATCAGCAAGGCGCTCAGGGATATATCAAGAACCATAAGGAATAACCAGAAAGACAGTTTGAAAATCAGGGCGGAAAGACTTGAAAGCAATTTAATAATAGTTGTCTTTATATTTATGTTTATACCGATGATGGTTCTTTTTTTGCTTCCGGTGATGCCCCAGATCAAAGTGCTATTCAATTAGCATATTGTAATCAATTAATTATAACAGGAGGAAAGATGAATTTTATAAGAAAGGTTTATCTGAAGGTACATACGAGGAAGTATGCTGGCGACACAGGTTCAACACTGATAGAAATTGCGCTATATATAGCCCTGGTCGTGATAGTTTGCATTGCTGTTGTTTCTGCCCTTGGCGGCAAACTGCAGTCCGTGTTCCAGTCAATAGTGGATTCTCTCTAAACATATATGCAATCAGGTATTGATTATCTTTACTGAAGATTTTTATATGAATGGAGAGGGAAAAAAATGGTTTGGAGGCAGGGATTCTGCCGGAAGTGTTATGCTTGAATTGGCGCTTATTATGCCTGTTTTATTGATGTTGATAGCAGCTATCGTGCAGTTCGGTTTCCTTCTCAATGCAAAGATTGCAGTAAACTCCGCATCTTATGAAGCTGCAAGGGCTGCTACTTTATCTGAAAATCCGGAAAGCGATGCCATGAGGGCAGCAGAAGCTTATGCAAACTCAACTTTACCGGGATGGAGCATGAGCGAAAGGCTAAAAGTAGAGTACAGGTCCAGCGGGAGCAATCCGGGAGACAGAATAGAGGTTTCAGTAACCTACAGCGTTCCTGTATTTTTTATAAATTATTTCCCGGCTGTAAATGCCGGGAGCGGCTGTATCGATATAAGAGGCAGCAGCTTAATGAGTATGGAAGAAAAGGAATGATATGAAAATTTTATTAAAAATAAAAATACTGCCCGTAGTATTCTTTCCTGTTTTGATTGTGATGCTGGTATTTTGTCCCCGAAGTATTTTTTGCGGGAGCTGGTTAAAAGCGGATATAACCGGTGATGAGAAGATATGGATTGATACTTCCCACTGGGAAAATAAAAAGGTATGGGTCGAGGATGGTTATTATAAGGATGTCCATAAGAAAAAATGGATGGATACTTCATATACCGTAAATCAGGGTTACTGGAAAACAGAAAATTACAGGGAATGGGTAGAATCCCATAAAACAGTGCCCTATACCGCAAAGAAATGGGTGGATACATCACACTGGGAATACCGCTACAGGAATGTAAAAAAATGGGTTCCCGTTAACCTGACCATATATGTAGAAACAAGCAGTTATGGCTGGAGCGTATATTCATTTGCAGCAAAATCAAAGGGAAAGGTAACAATAAGCTATAAAGGCAACAGGTACCATGCAAGGAAATGGGTCATAGACTATAAACCGGTTTATGGTGGCCGGGTGTATGCAGTAAAATATGAGTGTTACGAGAAGGAGACTTCGGTTAAGGAACGTTATAAGGTATGGGTGGATTCAGGATACTGGCAATCTTATGAGGCTTATAAGACAGTTGACACGTCACACTGGGAGACCGGAACCAGGAAAGTGTGGGTCGATACATCTTATAAAGTTGAATCAGGCTACTGGGATTATTGTACTGAAAAGGAATGGGTTGATACCAGCCATAATGAATTCGTTGCTGTCTGGGTGGAGGATGGATTCTATTCTTCACCCCTGCACGGTGAATTGACTGTTGAAAAAAGCCCCGGGTATATCTTTACGAAGTGGCATGAAGATGCAGATGGCAATGAATGCCAGATGTTTTTAAATATAAGCTGGAAGGTGGACAACAGCATGCTGCTGCCGGATGAAGAAGAAAAAGTAATTACCGGTTTATACGTATATGAGGATGTTTTCAGGTATAAAAATATGGGAACAGAAAAAGTGGTTATTTTTGAGAGTTCTGTGGAGCCTTCGGAAGAAGGCAGCATAAGCTCCACCATTAAATTTGACCATAGCGGAAACGAAGACAGCATCCTCCATATTTATCTTTTTGCTGAAGGCGGGGAAAAGGCCCATGTATATTTCAGCAATCCGGTAAACGGTTTCAGGTCGGTTAACTTAAGTCCAGCCGGCAGCAGCTCGGACGCAAATAAGTGGTTAGGTGGAAACAGCACGGGAAAGGTCGAGTTTTAAAGAAACTGCAAAATATGGGTTTTAAAGAAGTTACTAAATAACCAGGCTATAAGATAATACCGGGGATGTCAAATTTTAAAGAAGCAAAAAAAATACCTGGTCAGAGAGCAGGCATAAGGCCGGAATGCAGCAGGGGCTCTGTCCTGGTTACAGTAGCTATACTGGTTCCGGTCTTTATCCTCGTTACCGGTCTGGTTACCGATATTGGCAGGGCGCTAACTTATAAGGAAGAATTAAGCAAAGCCTGTATGATTGCAGCAGAGGAATCAACAAAATGTATTGACATGGGAGCGGCTGAAAACACCGGCATAAATAAACTGGCGGGTGATTACCAGGAAATTATAAGCGGTTACTTTGTAAGCAACCTTGAAAATCCGTCAGCCTATAAAATAAATTACCTTGATCACAGGATAAGCGGAAGCTTTAACAATCCAAAATATATCGAGGTTTTTTGTGAAGCGGAAGTCCCCTGTTATTTCCTGAAAATCATTTCAATAGAGAAGATCAATATCCACGCCACAGCAAACGGGAGGTTGAGAAGGATTAGATAAGAGATTTAGTTATGATTTCAGGAAAATCCATATTAATGCAGATTTATTAAAAGGTTTTGACAGGAAAGAAGATATAACATATACTTATTTCAGGAAGTCCCTATTATTTAGGATTTACTGAAATGAAATATATGACATTTATCTCGGAGTTAAGAAAAAATGATTTAATCATTTTTTCTCTAATAGATATTGAAAATCTTTTCCCGGAAGAGAATGTAAAAACTATAAAAAACAATCTTGGCCGCTGGGTTAAAGAGGGTCTGCTGATAAGGATGAGGAAAAATTTATATGAGCTCGCCCAGCCAGGATTTAAATCAGGCATTCCTGATGTATATGTAGCTAATAAGCTTTACGCACCTTCTTATGTATCGCTTGAAACAGCCCTGTCCATTTATAGCATGATCCCCGACATAGCGATTCATGTGACCTCAATTACTACCCGTGCAACCAGGGAGTTTAAGAATAAATATGGTTCATTTTTTTATAGAAGCTGCCAGAAAAAGGCTTTCACGGGTTACAGGTTAATGGGATATGAGGGATTTAAAGTACTGATTGCTGACAGGGAAAAGGCGATGGTAGATTTTATTTATTTCTCCTTAAGGCAGAGAAAGATCCTGGATTTCGAAGAAGAGAGATTTGAAAAAGACCTTATTGCCAGGCTTGAATGGGATAGGGCAATAAAATATGCAGATTTATTTAATTTAAGAACAAAAAATAAGCTTTCAGAATTAAAGGATTGGGCAGGATGTTAAACATGGAGTATCTCCTGGAAGAGGCCAAAAATAACAATCTTCCGGTGTTAAAAAAAAGGGCAATCATAAGAGGGTATCTTCAAATTATCATATTAAACTCCATATATAAGCAGAAATACGGAAAGTGCTTGTTCTTTATGGGGGGCACTGCAATGAGATATTTTTATAGGATGCCCCGCTTTTCGGAAGATCTTGGTTTTAACACGGCTTCTCTTGAATACTGTCAATTTGAAATTATGCTTGATAGAATTGCCATAGACCTGTCAGGGGAAGGATTGCCTGCATCGATCTCTGCAGGCACAAGAAAAAACCTATTTACCGCAAAGCTGTTTTTTAATGATATTATGGAAAGATACAGTATTTCAGACAAACGGGGAGCGGGTTTGATGATAAAAATAGAGATCAACAGGCCTGGCTGGGAACTTAATACCGAATCAAGGGTATTAAGTATGTACGGATACAGCTTTACCGCAGTCCTGATGAGCAGGGGCAATTTGCTTTCGGAAAAAATCCTTGCCCTGCTTGGGCGCAGGAGAGGGCGTGATATCTATGATGCATTATATATGCTCAGGAATAAGTTTCCCCTTAATGAAAACGTCTTAAAAATAAATAATGTAAAGCTTCCTGCTGGGGATACGATTTTAACTTATCTCAATAGCATGGGTGAAAAAGAGCTTAAACGCCTGGCCAGCCAGGTTAAACCATTTTTATTTAAAGAGGATGACATTGACCTTGTAATAAAGGCGCCCCTTTATGCAAAGGCCTTCCTGGAGGAATACGCAGGTTGCCCAAACGATATTACCCCTCAACTGAAAATTCAATAGTCTGATAAAACTCATCATTTAGATATACTTCGGCATTATACCTGCCTGAAGGGAAACCCTGGCCAAATTCTATATTAAACCCTATATAACCGGAGCCATTCTCTTCGGGAGAAAAATCAGTGATATTTATTTCATTGTCGGCTTCAAGGTAATTCCATACCACAGTGATTTTATCCTCCGGGGTCATATTGTTTACCTTGATAGACAGATATACAACAGTTGTTCCGGCAGGGAACACCTCTGCTGGGTCTATTGGTGCAAAATTGCTATCAACTTCTTTACATAAAATTATTTCTCCTACAGAAAAAGGTTTCGGGGAACAGCCAGCAATTGATAGAATCAGGATAGCTGCTATGATTGTTATAGATATGATTTTCATTTTCTTCATGACAAGGCCCCTGTTTGTCAGGATAATAAATTGTTCCTAATTAGAATCATAATTAAAATTAAAGATATTGTAAATATGATTTGTACATATTTTATCCGGAAATGTAGTAATTCCTGGTATCTATTACAAATATGCTGTTTTTTTATGTACTGGCAAATCCAGCCCGTCGGTATCTCTTTAATAATACGAATGCACCTTTCAGCAATGACGGGCTACCTGAACCTTGAATCATATTTTCTTCTACCATGCCTTCTGGATTTATCATCATCCAATATTGCAGGTTAATGATATTTTTCCTAATGTTTACCCTGTAATTTTTTAATAATAATACGTAAAATATTAATATTATTCTAAGTGAAATACTTTTTACCTGGAAGGGTTTCCGGATGGAAGATAAAAGGGAAAAATTAAAGAATTTTTATTTCCAGATAAAGGACTGCATGGAATGTGATTTGGGCACTACGAGGACCAGGTTTGTTTTCGGCGGCGGCAGCGCTTTTGCGGAAATAATGTTTGTCGGGGAGGCACCTGGAAAAAATGAAGACCTCCAGGGGCTGCCTTTCGTTGGACAGGCAGGAAAGATCCTTGACAGCCTGCTTAACTCCATAGGGCTGGACAGGAACATGGTTTTCATAGCAAATGTCTTAAAGTGCAGACCGCCCAACAACCGTGATCCTGAAATTGAAGAAATAAATGTATGCAAAAAATACCTTTTCCGGCAGATAGAAATAATAGATCCAAAGATAATATGCACCCTGGGGAAATATTCCACCCAGCTTCTTTTAAATACGGATAAGGGTATATCCGATCTCAGGGGAAAGGTCTTTGAAAAAGATAGCCGGATAATACTTCCAATAAACCATCCAGCAGCTGCCCTTTATACACCATCCAGGATGGAAGTCCTCCAGAAGGATTTTACAAGGATCAAAGAGATAATGGATGCGGGATACAGGATACCGCCTTCATGCATTAAAGCAGGAGAGATTGCTGGTATGGAGGATAACCAGGTTGACATGGATAAAACTGGCGAACAATTAGGATTATTTTAAAATGTTGCTAAAAATAATCTCGGACTCACCTGAAAAGACAGTTGAACTTGGCGAAAAATTCTCCAGTGTGCTTTCAGCAGGGGATATAATGCTGCTGTCCGGTGAACTTGGGGGAGGGAAAACAACCTTCATTTCTGGTATTGCCAGGGGTCTTGGAATAAAAAACAGCCTTTCCAGTCCAAGTTTTACAATAATGAACGAGTATCCCGGTAAAAGGTTTAATTTTATCCATGCAGATCTTTACCGTCTTAATAATGCTTCTGACTTTTCGACCACCGGACTTGAGGATTACATATATGATGATTCCAGTATAGTCTGCATGGAATGGGGGGACAGGGCAGGGGGTTTTATAGCCAGGGACCATATCCTTATTGAATTTAACTATCTCTTAGGAGGCGCTTGCGGGATTAATAAGAGGGAAATCACATTCAGGGCAGACAGCAGTGCATGGGAAAGAAAGCTTTCTGCTTTTATGGAATTTGCATCAATCCCGGGCCAATAAAAATGCCGTGCCCGGGCAATGTGGACAGTATCAGGTTTGGGTAATATGAACATACTTGGAATTGACAGTTCAACAAAAAAAATGACAGTTGCAGTCAGCATTGATGGCAGGCTGGTTTCTGAAGTGCCAGATTTAACCAGCAGAAGACATATGATAAATATTATAAGGAACCTGAACCTGACACTTAAAAGAGCCTGCATCAAAATTGATGATATTGATTGTTTCGGGGTAAATGTTGGACCCGGGGATTTTACAGGGACCCGGATAGGCATTAGTGTTATAAAAACATTTGCCATGATAAGGAAAAGGCCTGCTTATGGATTTAATTCCCTTGACCTGTATGCATTGGGCCTTGCATGTTTGAATAAGGGGCTGTTATACAGAAGCTTAATAAGAAAAAGACCGGTGGTATTGATGCCCTGTCTCGATGTTAAAAGACAGGAGCTTTATTTCTCCTTTTATGGAGTTTCCCGTGTTCAAGAGAAAAATGCTTGTTTTAAAGAAAATACGGGTGTGGGTTCCGGTTCGGAAAAGGGCGGCTTTATAAACAATGCGGATTACGAAGTCGCAATAATCAATATAAGGGGGAAAGGGTTTCTTTTAAGAAGGATTTGTGGCTATATCCTTATAGGGAAGGATGATTTTCTCAACAGGGCCTGCAGTATTATTAAAAATGAAATTCCGGATGCAATGGATGTTATGGTTGCCGGTGCAGGTGGAGACAGCTTTTATGGATTTGAGAGTTATGAAAAAGAAGATAAAGCCGGTAATGTATCCGGCATCAGGGCAGAAGAGGAACAATCCCATATATTCAATACTTTTGGTGTCCGTGAACCTGTAATAATTTCAGGGGGGAACTGCTTTTTGGAATACGGAAGCCTGATGGAGAGTCTTTCTTCCGTTTATCGCGGCCTCCTTATGGAAAAGAGATGCATTTATCCTGAAGCCAGGTATATAAATATGGGCGTGAGTTTCAGGGCAGGCAAGAATATGGTACCCGGAAATCCTGTCCCTGTATATGTAAGGGAATTTGTGCCTTTTGGGAAATAATAATTTTTTAAGGAAAATTGCCGGAACCTTGAAAGTTTAAGGAAAAGGGCGCCCCGGATGCTTGACCGGCCTGAAGGCATTTTTTTCATGCTTAAACAGTCTTAAATATGAATAAAAATAACAAAAAAGATATTTACATCCTCGGGATTGAGACCTCATGTGATGATACCTGCGCGGCAGTTGTGAAAAACGGAAAGGAAATCTGCTCAAACGTTGTATCGTCCCAGAATGAGATCCATGGTAGATATGGAGGAGTGGTACCAGAAATAGCTTCAAGAAGGCACATTGAAGTCATAGATACAGTAATAACGGCAGCCTTTGAGAATGCAGGCATGGATTTCGGGCAGATCGACGCAGTAAGCGTTACAAACAGGCCTGGACTGATCGGGTCTTTACTTGTGGGCGCAGGGGCAGCCAAAGCTCTCTGTTATTCACTAAGAATACCTTTAATAGCGGCAAACCACCTTGAAGCACATCTTTATTCCAATCTACTTACATTGGAAGAGGACATAGAAGGGGGCTTCATCGGCCTAATTGTGTCGGGAGGGCACTCCAGCCTGTACCTTGTAGAAAGCGGGTGGAAAATAAAGGAAATAGGGCATACCCTGGATGATGCTGCCGGGGAAGCCTTTGATAAGATTGCCCGGTTTCTTGGACTGGGTTATCCCGGAGGTCCCATAATAGACCGCCTGTCCTGTGGAATGGACGAAAATGCCATTGATTTTCCAAGGCCCATGATGGACAGCGGGGATTTTAACTTCAGTTTCAGCGGTCTTAAAACTTCCCTTATATACCGCACAAAAAAGGACAGTACCCTTACTAAAAAGGAAAACATAGGTAATCTTGTAGCAGGGTTCCAGAAATCAATAGTTGATGTCTTGACTACAAAAACCATGGCTGCATGCAGGAAGTTTAACATGGAAAGGATCCTGGTCAGCGGTGGGGTTGCTGCAAACAGCAGGCTCAGGAAAGAAATGATGGAAAAAGGAAGGGAAAACGGGATAAAAGTAAATATTCCTCCTGTGAACCTGTGCATGGACAATGCGGCAATGGTAGCTGCACTTGGATATAGCAGGTATATAAGGGGAGAGTATGACAGCCTGGATATAGATGTAAACTCACATAGCGATATTTAATATTGAAAGCTTTTTACTTTTAAGTGAAAATTTATTTATAATTTATTTACCATTTATTTTTTTAAAATTTTCTTGATTTTTTAATCCTATTG